>NZ_JBJUDF010000242.1:0-4028 GCF_046067725.1 Planktothrix sp. | reverse complement strand
AATTATTACAGAATATTAAAGAATGTCAAATTTAGTAAATTAGGGTTGGCAACCCAGAAAGTTATGTTATGTTAATAGTCATAGGACACAACTCAATAACACAAACATTGAGAACAACCCCCTTGGATTAAATGCGAGTGTCCCGTCTGCTTTAGTCCAGTTGCAACGCCATCAGTAGCAATGTGAACTGCTAAAATGTTGACATTGTAAAGGATCACTGATTCACTTGAAGCACTTGAGGAATTGAGTTAGCTTTGGGGTCAATGTCATAACCAAAGGTCTGTATAGACTTCGCTAGTAAAATACTTCTGGTTGGGATTGTTGCAATTTTTGTCCACTTTATTTAAGTATCTTCATTTTTTTATCTAACTTACCTGAAATCTGCTTGAGTCAACTTAGTTTACATTCTAATGCTAAGGTCTGGTTATTCTATACCAGACCTTAACTATTTAACAGGGAAGTTCAATCCTAAATTCTGTTCCGCTTCCTAATGCAGATTGACATTGAATTTTACCTTGATGTTGGTCTTCAATAATTTGGCGACTAACTAATAAACCCATTTGGGTTAAGGGTTCTACGGGCTTTGTGATGAATACTTCTTGAAAAATAGTCTTCTGAACATCTTCTGACAATCCTAAACTATTATCTTGAATTGATAAGATTACCGTATCTGTATTCAAGCTAGTTTTAATCGTAATAGTCGGTTTAAAATCAGGATCAGAAGGTTGAGCTTTAGCTTTTTCATCTAAAGCATGAATTTGATAATTAATTAAATAAGAGATGGCTTGATTAAAATGCCCTGGACAACAATTAATTTCAGGGATGTCTCCATAGCTTTTAATAATCTCAATTGGAGACCTAATTTTAGTGCCTTTGCAACGACTTTTAACCATTAATAAGACACTATCAATGCCATCATGAAGATTAAATAATATTTGGCGATCGCTTTCAAAGCGGGCAAAGGTTCGTAACGCATTACTAATTTGATGTAACCGTTGAGCTCCATTTTCCATTGCCGATAACAGTTTCGGTACATCTTCCGTCAAATACTCTAAATCAACGGCATCAATTTCATCAGCAATTTCATCAACCGGTTCAGGATAATGTTCTTGATATAATTCAATTAACTTCAATAAATCTTTAACATAATCTTTAATGTAAGTAATATTTCCAGTAATACAACCTAACGGATTATTAATTTCATGCACTACACTGGAAACTAAATGACTTAAAGTTGATATTTTTTCTTGTTGAACTAATTCCAGAATCTCCGCCGCATTGAGTTGTGCTTCTGACGGGTTAGTTGGACTCATGCTAAATTCTCCCTATCACCATTAATCAGCCATCCTTGAATTCCAGAAAAGAAGTTATTAGTTTATTCTAAACCTTTAACTCTTAACTCTCAACGATGACTGATTACTGGTTACTGATGACTGAACACTGATCGGTGATTAAGGTGCTAACGCACTTCCGCGTAATAAACTTCCCAAAGTTTTCGCTGTAATCTTCATCTGAATGAGGGGGTTCGCCGGAACAACGGTTTTATACAGATAGCTATCAAAGGTTAACTTCTGCACATCCCGATCCGAACACATCTCCACAAACGCTTCGCGGGTTGCATCTGTGCGATAGAACACCCGTTGCAGAATATCCAACACCAGATAAGTCATGCCATATTTCTTATCCCAGAGTTTGATATATTGCTTCAGATCCGCTTCTGTGGGAATGCGTTTACCACTATTACTCATTTCCACAATGGTTTCAGCACACATCCGACCCGACTTAGCGGCAAAATAGATGCCTTCTCCAGAGGACTTGGTAACAGTTCCGGCGGCATCTCCCACTAACGCCACTCGTCCCACAACCCGACGAGGACGGGGATGTTCGGGGATGGGGTGAGCTTCCACTTTAATAATTTTACCGCCTTCGATGCGGTGGGCTGCCCGGGCGCGAATTCCCGCTTGTAATTGTTTGATCATCGCTTGGTTGGGTTTCATGGTTCCAGTTCCCACCGCAACGTGATCATATTTGGGGAATACCCAAGCGTAGAAGTCTGGAGAAACGTCGTTTCCAACGTACATTTCCGCCCGATCTTCATAATAGGCCATTTTATCTTCGGGAATGCGAATGCGTTCTTGGAAGGCGATCGCATAATTATAATCCCCAGCATCAATGGCTTTGGCAATGCGGGAGTTAGCACCATCAGCCCCAATGACCACATCAACTTCTAAGCTTTTCGGTGTACCTACGCCACCTTCAGCGTCCGAATGATCATGATAATGAAGCACATAGGGCTCGGAACTGGTTTTGGGAATTTCTAATTGATGAACAGTACCATTTATTAAAATTGCCCCCAAGGAGGCGGCGCGATCGCGCATAAACCCATCGAGAATTTCCCGACGGCACATTCCAATATATTCGTCTTCTTTTTCAATGAAGATATCAACCTCACGGTTGGAGGGAGAGATCATTTTCATTTTTCTCACCCGCCGATCAATGATGTGAGCAGGTAAGTCAAACTCGCTCACCATGCAAAGCGGGATCGCCCCACCACAGGGTTTGGCGTTATCCAGCTTGCGTTCAAACAGGTAGGTTTTGATGCCTGCTTTAACTAGCGTCTCGGCTGCGGAGGAACCCGCAGGGCCAGAACCAACAACAGCAACCCGTAGTGTCAACGGTCTTCTCCCAATCTATCTCGTCTTTTTACTAATGTTTGATGGTATCACGGACACTGACCTCCTAGCCATTTCTCCCCCCCCTGTCGTGATGCTTTGCAATACACCTTAACAGTTTGTAATATTTGAGGGAACGGGGAACAGGGAATTACGAATTACGAATTACGAATTACGAATAGGAAGATGGGAGGACTTTTTAACTTTTTATCTGTTCTAAGGATTCTTGAATAATAAGATGAGCTAATTTTTGGGCGGCGCCGGGTTTGCCTCGAACTTGCTGTAACCTCTGGCGCATGGTTTCTAATTGTTCAGGGTGATCTAAATAATTTAAAACTAAATTACCAATATTTTCGGGTTGAAGTTTTCCGACTAATTCAGGGACAATTTCTTGTTTTGCCCAAATATTCGGCCATGCAAAGAATTTACCTGTTTTTAAGACTAAGCTATTAATAATTTTAGCAAAAATAGAACCCATTCCGGGTAAGTTCGCTAAAATTCCGGGGATGCCATCCCAGGAACGCATCGCATCTAATTGTTGGGTCGGTAATAAGACAATCATGGGAACCGCTAAGGCTCCTAATTCGGCAGTATTAGCTCCGACTGTTGTTAAGCAAAGTTGGCAGTTTGATAGTAAATTATAAGCTGGAAATTGAGTATTTATTTCAATTATAACATTATTTTTAGTTTTTAAATAAGGATTTTCTTCTAAATAAAGTTCTGCTGAAATTCCACCGAAACTTTCAATGATAGGATTATATTGAGGATCGGCAAAATGAGCTAAAGTTTGTAAATCCAAGGTGGGTGCTAGGGGAATAATAAATCTTGTTTGGGGTCTTTTTTGGTGTAAATATTCGGCAATGGCTAAAGTCAAAGGTACACCTTGAGCTAATTTTGCAGCTTTAGAACCCGGTAATAATCCAATAATGGTATCCGAAGAAATCCGAGAGTTAGAACTAGATAACGCGACATCTGCCATTAAATCTCCGATGACTTCTACCTTCTCTTGATAACCTTGGGGAATAGACTGTAAAATTTCAGATTTCATCACCCCAAAACGGTTAATATACCGCCACCATCGCGCTTCCCATTCGGCATAAATAACGCTGCGATATCCTAAACGTTTACTAATAACTAACGTAAAAAATTGATCTCCGCCTAAAAATAAAACGACACCATTTTGATACCAGTCCCAGTTTTCTTGAGTTTTTCCCAATAATAAAAATTGCCAGAAATATTCTGCGCCTTGAACTCGATCAATTTCAGGATAAGACCGAGCAATATTAACTTCTTTTCCTGTTGCATTAGGACAGGGAGATAAAACTAAAGAAATTCTCGCTGGAAACGATTGATTTT
>NZ_JBJUDF010000241.1:0-10840 GCF_046067725.1 Planktothrix sp. | reverse complement strand
GCCCTGAAATAGATTCTGATGAAAGATGGGCAATGATTCGCATCTTCAGAATCGCCAAAGTTCCCCATGCAGAATTTCTTGAAAGAAGCGATGAATTGATTCAATTAGCTTATCGGAAACTGTACGAAAACTTTAATCCTTAGAGTCAATAAATCAAGAGTCAATAAATCAGCAGCATTACTTCGTTCCTCAGCACAAGCTTAATGTTGTTGGTTTATTTTTTTTACCTATCAATAAATCATGAAACGTCAAGTCAACTATGTTCAATTAGAATTGCCATTATATCCTAAACTAAAGAGGGGGCAAAAAGTTAGAATTACCGGAGTTGATTCAACTGGAGAATACGGATTTTTAATTGGCAAAGTAGGAATAATATCCTCAATGGCTGAAGAGGGAATCTGGGTTAGATTTCCAGGTAGATTCTTAGCTAGGAAAATTCCATTGATTTTATTATATTCAATTTGGGAGATAGAGAAATGCAAGTAATCGGTGAGGGTGGCTATCGCCAAAGGAGGGTAGTTAGTTTTTTTGGAGTTTATTTATCATGATTGCTATTCCTACTAAATCTGAAAAAGAATGCTCTCTTCTCGTTGATGGTTTGCGAATCTTAGCTTGGCAAGCCTATAAAGCTGAATATAAGCCAGCAGAAGGTCAGAAAAAGCTTGAAGGACTTAAACTTTATGAAGTCTTCTCTAAAGAGTGGGAAAATCATGAGATTCACAAAATGGATTTGCCCAAAGTTCAGAAGCTTGTTAAATCTTTAGGATATTCTGAAGACGAAATCAAAGAAATCCGTCAAGATTACTATTCTCGTAAATCTTCCTACAACAATGGGAATGGTAGCCAATACACAGAATCTAATTCCTCTACAGACCAACCTGCATTCTAGTTTCTAGTTTCTGTTAGCTAAAAGTTCCAGTCTCCTTGTGAGATTGGGGCTTTTTTTATTGAAAGTTAATGGCTTGGACGGCTAACGCTAAAAGTTAATGTAGTTCAAGGTAAAATTATGAAACTCCCTCAACTCCCTGTGTCTGTGGCAATTTCAGGTTCTCGCTCCATCAAATCTTTAAATCCTGAAGCAATAACCCGAATTAATAATATCATTGAACTCAATTTTCAAATTAGGATTGGTGATGCTCCCGGTATTGACACTTTAGTTCAATCTTATCTTCATTCTGTTAATTATCCTTATGTTCAAGTTTGGCATATTGGCAGCAAACCTCGGAATAATATTGGCAATTGGCATACTGTTGAAGTTTCTGGAAATTATACAGATAGAGATAGAAGTATGCACCGATATTGTAAGTTTGGTTTAGCAATTTGGGACGGTCGCAGTCATGGAACTAAGCGTAATATTGAAGAGATGGGTAACAGAATGAGAGTTGTTTTTGTTGATTAATTAGTAGAGACGTGCCTGGGCGAAGCCATGCCGAAGGCTATTGGCACGTCTGTACTGGGAAACCAGGGATTTTTTTATTAGGAGCTACCGCTAACAAATGGTAGTTGTTTTTGGATTAATCATCATGTTTGAATTAATTAAAACTGAAGATAATGGTCAATGGATTGAAGTTTGTGGCATTCCCTACTTTTGCCCTGATAATTCATCTTATTATGATTTTGATTTAGATGAGGATGAAGAACATAAGCCCGAACTTAATACTGATTTTGAATTAGAATCTCAAGCTGAAATTGAGTTTGATGAATTTTAATCATTAAATTAATTGATCAGTCTCTGATTATTTCAGAGGCTTTTTTTTATTGAAAGTTCATGGTGAGGGAGGCTAACGCCAAGAGTTTATGAAGTTTATTGGTAAATCAAATGTTTTACGAACCTCCTACAATCAAAGGCGAGATCCGAAACCTCAAACAATCTCGACCCGATGGCTATAGTCAAGACATCTTCACTTACGATATCTACTTTGATGATCAATTCCATTCAAGCCATCATTCTTACTTTTTAGACAGAGAAGCTGCCATAAATGAAGCTAAAAAGCAGGGAAACTTCATTCGTGAGAAAATTCTCCTTGAACGAGAGTTAGCGGCAGTCGGAGATAAACGCTACATTAAATTTGAAGATAGTTATTACCAAATCTTTCACAAAGGAAAACTGTATTGTTGTTTTCATTCTACATCTTTAGATGAAGCAAAGCAGTATTTAGAAAAGCTTGATTTTGAAGATAACAGAAACCTATACTATCTTCATACTAGCTTATAAAAGTTTCAATCCCTAAACTAATTAATAAAACCTTAGAGCAATCTGAGGTTTTTTTTAAGGGGAGCTAACGCTAATAGTTTATGAAGTTTTTAGGTAATTAACATGAACCTTTATCTACTTCTCATCTTCTTGACTGATATTCTTATAATTCTTGATTTAGAAATCATGAATCAAGAACAAATTGATGAATATCTTCTTAAAGAATTAGATAGTTACGATCCTAACCTGTGGGAATGGAATGAAAACAAAACTGAATATTGGATTCAGCGTAATTGTATCTTCTAATTAATGTTCTTCTAAACTCAAAAAACCTAGATTTCTCTAGGCTTTTTTTATTGCTACCGCTTTAATTTATGGGTCTTTATCATCTAATGAATTATGAACACTGCATTTATTACTGGACACAGAATTTTTGACTATCCCTTTGACTATCCTAGTCTTCGTCAAGGGATTAATCAATTAACTGACCTTGCTCTTAACCGAGGAATTACGAATTTTCTAACTGGAATGGCTTTAGGAACTGATACTTTAGCTGCGTTGATTTGGGCTGAACGCTACCTAACTTGGAAAGCTATTCTACCTTGTTCTGACCAGGATTCAAAATGGACTTACAAACAGCAACAGGATTATCGCCAACTATTAACTAAAGCAACTGAAGTTAAGGTTTTATATCCCCAATATCAACAGGGTGTTATGCAAGGTCGTGATGCTTGGTTAGTTAAGAATTCTCAATTATGCTTGGCTGTTTGGGATGGACGAACAGAGGGAGGAACTTATCTAACAATTGAAATGGCAAGAAAAGCTCAACTTCCTATTATTAGTTTCAATCCTAAAACATTAGATATTAATGTTGAAGAACCGCCAAAACAATTAGAATTATTTTAAAGGGACGAGGGGCGAGGGACGAGGGACTTTTAATCCTGCCCCTTTATTATTTTGGAGGTTTCATGGAAACATTTGAAGATTTAAAAGTTTGGCAGAAGTCAATGTTAGTTGCTAAATCTGTTTACGAACTAACACAACAATTCCCACAACGTCATCATTATACTCTGGGTCAACAACTAGAACGAGCATCCATTTCTGTACCGTCTAACATTGCTGAAGGATATGGAAGAAATACAACGGCTGATTATATCAGATTTCTTTCTATTGCTAGAGGTTCCGTTAACGAAATAATCACTCAGCTTATGTTAACAGAAATGATGGGAATTAATAAGGTCGATTTAAAGCCTTTGATTGAACAATGTTATGAAGTCAGGAGGATGCTTAACTCAATGATTTCAACACTGGAAAGAAAAATTCGATAACTAACACTCGTCCCTCGTCCCTCGTCCCTCATCCCTTAAATTGCTACCGCTTCTTGGCTTCAGTTGTTTTTCTGGAGTCAAGAAATGTATCAACGTCATCCTTATCAATGGACAATTCACTCGGCTTTTCCTGGTGCAGATTTCTGGTTACTTAGTCGTCATTCTCAGGAAATGTTAGGTAAACCAATTCAAGAATATCAGAAAGGTTGTTTCGGATTGTTAGCACCAGAATGTTATGACCCACGATATGCCTTTTATCGATGTGAATACCTGTGGAGTAATCAGTTTTGGTACAGTTACGCTTACGGAAGTTTGAATCTCCAGCATTTACGAATTACTGATGTTAAAAAAGTCTTCAAACCTGGAAGTTACATCATCAGTCCAGCAGGAGAATTGATTGTCTTAACACCTCAACTAGCTACCGCTTGATGTTTGTAGTTTCTTTAATCAAAATTATGCAACAACTGAAAACTCACGCAAACCTGGATTTGGATTTGATTGTTGAACGGTTACAAGCTGATGGGGTTCTGAATTGCGATCGCATCCCTCCTCAAGCCATTAAACAAGCTCTAATTCATTGGTTTGATTCTATTGTTGAATCGATGAATGAAGAACCGGATTGGTGGATTCGGAATCACTGCACTAAACAGTTTGAAAACCATCTTCCTGAACCGTTAGACAATGAACCTGACTTTCAACATGAATCTGAATTAAAAGAGTTCGCTACTCTCTAACTTCTGCGGTGAAATAACGAACTCAAACACACCTAAACAATTTTGCAGATGTGGGATTTTCCCTTCGGCAAAGCTCAGGACAAACCTGCATCTGTTTTGTTTCACACTTAATGGATATTTTATCATGATTCCCAACAAAATGCAATTCCAACAACTACAATTATCCTCTGAAGAAGAAGAGTTAGAATTTATCCCTCTGGAGCTTTCTACTAATTCTGAAACCGAACAAATTACTGAATCTAATTCTGAAACTGAAACAATTACTGAATCTAACAGTCAATCTTCTCCTTTGCAACGGTTTGTTGAAACTAAAATCCAACTTAAGGAAACCGAAGCTAAACTTGAATCTCTGGAACTCGAAGCGATTGATGAAGCTCTTAATCTCTTGTCTCAGAATCAGGATAACAACAAAAATAACGTTATCTATGATTCGGGCATAGCAAAAGTTGTTATTGGGTTTCGTCAGAAGTATGAATCTGCTAAAGAGAATACTACTATTGCTCGATTAGAAGATGATATTAAGTTGGCTGAACAGTCACAACAGAAGAAAATGGCGGCTAAACTTAATCAGATTGATGCTCAGATTCAGGAACTAGAGAATCAGATTAAACAACTTGAAGAACAACGAGATAAACTGATGTCAAATCAGCGTTTAAATCGTTTAAAATCTCATCTGTTTTCTGCAATTCAAGATTCTGCTTACAAACAAGCTTACCTAAGTGTTCATATCAAAAAGTAAGCTGACTTTCTCATCAATTAATACTAAAATTAAAGAAGTCGTTGTAGTTATTAAAATTAATTATATCGGCTTCTTTTTTAAATGGGCTACCGCTTTTTTGAGTTGGTTTCTTGAAATTCATCTGAAACTAAAACTGAAACTGAACCTTAAACTTTTACTCAAGGATCACTAAAATCATGAACATTATCGTCAAAGAAGGATTTGCTTTCCGAGTGCCTGAATTAGCGAATCGTTATCGAGCCAATTGTAATGGTGAATGGGGCTGTTTCGTCACCGGAGACACCAAAGGTTTAACCCATTCTAAAGCAGAAAAAGCGGGTTTAACTCGTGGGAATTTTGTTGAACTGGCGGTTTGTCAAATCAGTGAGAAAATCTTAACCTTTGAACCGCACTACCATGCTGAACCGTTTCTCGAAATCTGGGGCTTTCCTGTTGCTGGAGAAATGAAGAATGAACTGCCGGAAAAAGCTTCTCAACTGGTAACATTTCTGTTGCATCGTCGCAGCAAAGATAAAATGATTGGCTTAGTTGATACTTTTGCCAAAGA
Source organism: Planktothrix sp. (assembly GCF_046067725.1). NCBI lineage: Bacteria > Bacillati > Cyanobacteriota > Cyanophyceae > Oscillatoriales > Microcoleaceae > Planktothrix > Planktothrix sp. The sequence goes on along the minus strand of NZ_JBJUDF010000241.1, from coordinate 5,298 downwards.
AGCCTTCACCTCTTGGGTAAATGAAGGCATGAAAGGTGATGCTAACGAATATGCTTTTCATAAAGCCAATGAACTGCGATTCAGCAAGATTTTCCGCTTTGAGTTCGTGCCTGAAACTTCTCCGAATGGTAACTATCATTGGGTGAAAGTTGATGTGCGTGAGCCAAATTCTGAACTTGATAAAGCGGCTTTGTTGGCAGCTAAAGAAGTTTGTGAACTTTATCCTACGGCTTGTACAGATTCTCGTCTTGAAGAAAACCATCTCAATAATGTTGGTGCTGTTCTTCCTCCGGCTGCTGCTCCTAATGCTTTACCTGCGGGAAATGGTGCGGCTGTTGCTCAAATTCCGGCGAAAACCAAGTCTAGTAAATAGAGCCAGTAATTTTCATTGATTAACACAAAGCTGGGGGAAACCCTGGCTTTTTTATTGATTGATAGTTTATCATAATTTTATGCCTATGAATCGTAAACTTTACCCTAAAGACTGGGAAACCATTGCTTTTAAAATCAAAGAATCGGTTAATTGGACTTGCGAAAACTGCCATCGTCCCTGCCGCCGATCTGGTGAGAGTAAAGAAGCGTTTCTTCAGCGTCTTAACCCGCACTATCATCAAGAGTTTAACCAAAAGCCCAGTCGCTTTATCCTGACTGTAGCCCATCTGAATCATATTCCAATGGATTGCGATCGCTCTAACCTTAAAGCTTGGTGTAGCGTTTGCCATTGCATTTACGACCTTAAACAAATGAATCTGAAAAAGTATCTGAAACGAGAAAGAAACGGGCAACTGTCACTATTCTCAGAACAGCCAATCCTTAAGCCCCAATCCAGACAAAATCTCGATAACTGATAATCTTTAAGTTTTTGAATCAGTAAATCCTTAGCTTTCATTGTATCACAATCTGATACTATGGAGGCTTTCTTTTATTAAATTATAAAAATATAGATTTGTTGAATATCAGTTAATTTATACAGCAATAGTCTATAATTAAATTAACAGTTATAATTGTATTTTTATTAATTAAATTGGTGACATTTTCTTCTATAATTAGGGATGCTCGAATTGGAACTCTCGTAATGTTAGCCATTGATTTAGCCGGATTAACTAAACCCTCTCAAGTTGCATCTCTGATTCGGTCAGTTCTGAAGGATTATGAACTTTTTGTAATGCCTGGAATGCCTAATTTATCAGGAGAAATTGAAGTTAAAACCTCTCGAACTGTTCTCACTCCCGAACTCGCTCTCAAGCGTGCAGAGACTCTATGGCGTGGGATTGCAGAAGATATGGGTATGGGAACGGTCAAAGAACTGCCTAATAAACAAGTCACAACTTTAGATGCTAAAACTACGTTTCAAACATTAATTCAACAGTCACACGCTCAAGTTCAAGAGTTAGAATTTGAAAATCCTCCCAATCTCACGAACACGTTAGCTAATTTAGAAACGGTGCAGCAATTGGAACAGATTCTGCAGTTAGGAGTGATTTTTAGTAAGTTATCAAATCCGCGTATTTATGAAGTGACAGGTGATTTAGGATTTGTTGAAGATGGAAAAATTATGGTAATCTGTGGTGAATTTACCGATGTGGCAACAGCTAAAGATTCTTCAATTATTTGTCAAACTTTGTTAGGTGGAAATTAGATAATTAGCTTCCGTCAATCTGAATCGTGTTCTTCTTCCATGCTTGCCTTTCCCCCAATTGGGGGTTTTTTATTTAAGAAATGGAAAAACTAATTCTGACTCCCAACTTTATTATTGATGGTGATACCTTTATTGCTGAATATAATAGCGCAGCTACTAAATTTAGAGCCAGATGGATTGATGCCCCTGAAATTCAAAAGTTTGGTAAAATTCCCACAGAAACGGATTTGAATCAATGGAAGTGGGGGGAACTGTCACGGCGTTATCTGGAGCATTTAATCCAGAGTAAACAACTGACGGTTATTATTCATGAAACAGACCCTTATAATCGGATTTTATCAGATTGGTATTTAGGACGCTCTAACATTCAACTGAAACTGTTACGCTTAGGTTTAGCAGTCGCATTTTTAGATCCAAAAATTGTTTATGAAAGTCGTCATTTAACGAAATTTGATATTCTACTTGCTAGTCGGATTTTGTACCATCAATATCAAGCGATTCAGAAGCAAAAAGGAATCTGGGCAGATGCACAATTTCTGACACCTGTTGATTATCGGAAGCTACGATAAGTTATTCAATCCGTTGAATTTGATTGACTAAATCTTGCAAATTAATGTCATAATATCGAATAGCAAGGTCAATAATAAATGTAGATAATAGAGTAGAAAATACTATCAAAATCAACCAAGTTTTAAGTCCTCCTGGTGTTGCTTTAACGATTCTGCCAAAGGTACGGAAGGGGAATAAATCAGCTTCCATTTCCTTCCAGTTGTCTTCATCGGATTCTTGGTAAACTTCTAACTCTTTTAATCGATTATTAAAACTATTCTGGTCAGTAAATAAAGAGCGTTCAATTTGTCGGAGTCGAGTTGAATTTTCCCTAACTTCCACTTCAAGTTTTACCAGTTTCTCAATTTGCGAAGTAGATAGTTCCCGAATTCCTAAATCTGAAAATACTGGATCATCAGTGAGTTGTTGAATTAAGGTTTCAAAAGATTCAGTAGACCTGCGAATAGAAGATGATTTCAAGACTTGAGGTAAAGCTTTAATCACAGCATTACTACGTTCTTCAGATGCTTTTAATTGCATTTCTAAGTTTTTCCGGTCTGTGATATCAACACTGGTGACAACCATACCATTACGACATTTCTTTGCAGAAACAATAAAGGTTGTAGTTTTGCCTTGGATTTTAGAAACAATTTCCCAAGTTCCTTCACTGCGATGGGAAGCAATAAATCGTTCTAAAGTTTGTCTAAATTCTGGATTTTCATCAATTTTTCCCACTTCCTGACCGACTAATTCTTGGGGATTTAACCCTAAATATTCTGCCATTTTGCCATTCACAGCTTCATAGCGTAAATTAAAATCAATATAAGAAGCCAGTCCAGCTACAGTAGAAAGAAACGCATCTATTTGTTCTCGCAGTTCCGTTTCCAAGCTAATATCTTTAATTAGACTAACAATAGAAATTAATTGGTTTTGCTCATCAAAGAAAGGTTTATTATACCATTCACAAGTAATAATTTCTCCATCTTTTCTCAGATTTTCATTCAAATTTCTTAATCCACCTGTTTGAGTATAAAGTTGAGAGAAAATATCTGATATCATTGGTTTGAGATGGGCAGGAATTAAGAAAAAAGCGTGCTGACCAATGGCTTCTTCTGCTGTCCAACCAAAGATTTTTTCAGCTTGAGAGTTCCATTGTTTAATCCGACAATCTGAATCCCACTCAATGACAGCTAAAGGGATATCTGATAATAAAGTTAAAGAATTTTTTGATAAGTTTTGATTCAGCATTTTGGTTCAGTCTAGTTATAATTTAATTATACTTTTTCTGATAATTTTTTAGCAAAATATGGCTGTCATTCTACACCCTAAAACTTTAACAGAAGCTCAATTAATTCAGGCATTAACAACAACAACACAGTCGCTACTTTCACCTTAACGTACTGGACAAAAACATTCTTCGGAAACCTCCCCCAACTCTTGATTCGCTATTCCGATGGCTCCTATTCTGTCCAACCCCCTGATCATCCGGTGGAACCGTGGCGGACTCTGCATGGCTTGGTTTTCGATCACTTAATTCATGTGGCGCTCTGGCACTGCATTCTCAATGGGGTGGAATCTGACCTACACCTTATCGGCCGTCATGTTCTGATTCAGCATGACCCTGATACTAACGCCGCTAATCTCCAACTCGGCAACTGGATTGTCTTGTCTACTCGCATTGTGCAGACTTGAAGCCAAGGTAAAGCTACTGCCACAGAAACCGCCACTGCACGGATTCCTAAAACAGTCTACAGGGAAATTCTCTAGTTAAACATCTGAATGTTTGAATGTTTAAGCATCTGAGCGTTTAGATAACCAATGATCAACGAGTTGTTCAATGATTTCACTCATTTCCTCACCGTCCATTGTGGCTTGGGTTTTGAGCTTCCGGTGCAGTTCTCGTGGAAGGTAAATGGTAGTTCGGACATAGTTGGGGTCTTTGCTTTTGCTGAGTTTTTCGGAACTGGATAAATTATCTGGAGGTGTTGGTGTTGTGGCATCTTTGCCTTTAGCGACATTAAACAAATCATCAAAACGGCTCATGGTAAAATCTCCCGTCCAACTTGTTGATAACATTGCCATGCAGCTTTGGAGTATGGATCATTGACCTGGCCAACAGAGATTCCTTCTAAGGCGGCTTTCTGAAACACTGCCAACCGTCTAATCCCCCCTTGAAAAATTGGGAGTCCGGCTTTTTGAATAGCGAGTCGGGCTTCATCTCCACTACGATTTGGTTTTGGGGGAATCACAGTCAAAAGGATTTTATAATTACTCTGAAGACTATGCAGAGCATCGACCATTTGTAATGTGGCTCGGATTGCTAAAGCATCGGGAGAAGTGGGGAGCACCAGTAAATCACATCCTTCCGCAATCGTTTTTAAGTCTTCGGGATTGGGTCGGGCTGGAGTATCAATCACAATATGCTCAAATTGCCTTGCAAACTTGACCCCTTGTTTCTCATCTACAACTTTCACGGGCAACGCCCCCCGACTGGCCCAGTCCAAAGCACTGCGGTTTAAATCTCCATCCACTAGCAGAGTCTCGGCTTTGGTTTGTAGATAAACTGCTAAATGCAGGGCAGTGGTAGACTTCCCAACTCCCCCTTTGAAAGAGGCTACTGTTATAATCATCTGGACATCTAAATGTTTAAACATTTCAAAGGCAGCAAATCACTCGATCTGCTGTTTTTATTTTATCGGTTTCTGACCGTTTAAATGCTTAGATGTTTAAATGCTTAAATGTTTAGATGCAGAGATGTTTAAATGTTTAATCAGTTCCCAAAACGAGATAGGCTTGGGTCGGCAAACGGCATCGCTACGCTAAGGAGTGTTTGGTACAGAAAAGGCTAAAAGGCATGATCCCTATCAGCATCATCTAACCAATTTTCAATTGTCCTAAGAATATCCTCCAAAGTGGGCTGAGTTTCCAACTCCTCCGCGACCCAATATAACGCCGGGGGGATTTTCAAGAGCTTAATCAGTCGAGGTTTCCAATCGGTACGAGTTAACAGATTCCAAAACTGTGTCCAAAACCGTTTCAGCAATTCCGGTGGTTCTCCGGCGGGTTTCTGTTCAGGAACATCACTCACAACAGCTTCTATATTACTTATT
>NZ_JBJUDF010000240.1:0-2562 GCF_046067725.1 Planktothrix sp. | reverse complement strand
TCATCGCTTCCCCTGAAAAATCGGCAACTGAAGAAGGATTATGATTGAGTTCTGAGGGAATGACGACCGGAAGTACAGCTTGAGGGAATCTACCCCCTAGAGCACTCAAGTCGCTTGTGGAAGAAGCTTGTTGTGAAGCGGCGGAGGGATTTCGACGAATCTGAGACTCTAGCCCAGAAGTTGTGGTGACGACTGACGAACTGCTGGAGAAACTACTCGCCAGTTGCTTAGGAATTTTTAGACTTTGATGAACACTCAGAACGTTAGGATCACTTAGCTGATTTGCCTTGATAATCGCATCAACAGAAACATTATGCAGTTTGGCAATCCGATCTAAGGTATCACCTGAACCCACCTGATAAACTTCTGCCACGGTGGGGTTGTTGCCATCGGTCGGAATCACAAACGCTCCAGACATCCCTTCCGGGAGCGTATCTAAAGAATTACCTGGAACTCCTGTTAACGCTCTAGGGGTTTGCCCCAATTCCTGAGTCGGGTCAGGGTCGGTTTCCGACCTTCCTGGTGATGGATCGAAAGTGTTCTGAGTTGTTGAAGCTCCAACTTCACCGGAGGGAAGAATCTGCCCATCAGATGAGAGGTTAGATTCTGTCAGCGTAGCCGATTGAGGCAGCCCTGAGTTGGGGAAAGAACCTGAAGGAACACGAGGCTGGGACTCGGATTGAGAAACAACTTCTGCGTCCGTTGGCTCTGATTTTCCGAACTCTACATTGGATTGACTCTGGCCGTTGACAACGTTCTCGCCTGTATTGAGGCTGGAAACGGTTCGCAACAGAGACGGCTGCCAGTCCGATTGAGACGCTTGTTCCCCAGAGGCTCGATTGTCTCTGTTGGGAGAAGACGCTGCCATCGCGGCAGATGACTGCATGGCTGGGTTTGGATCAGGATTGGATAACTCTACCGCCATTGCACAATCATTGGCTTGATTGCTGAGAATCCCAGAAGCAATGGCTAAACCGAGAAATGCGGCAGAGGTACGCACCTTATGACTGCCAGAGTTTACGACCTGTTGTTTGGTCTGCCCTGTTGCAGTCTGATCTAAATCTAAACCGGAATCTAAATCTAAATTAGGCATAGCAACAGGTTGATCATGATGTGGAACTGTTCCTTTCAAAGAACGACCTCCTATGGAGAAGCGTGCTTACTGTCCTCGAACCGCTCAAGAATGTCTTATCAGTGATATTAATTCTATTAATGATGAATTGAAATCACTGATAAAAATCTTGATTACGTCAGATTACCTTGCTTTTTCAATTTCGGCAAGAAAAGCGAAAGTTCTGTAGAAAGGCAAACCCTGAACACTAACGTTATTAACAACAATAACCCTTGAGGGTTGAGGAACTTTAAAGATTAAGAGAACTCTATTGCAGGAGTCCAGATGAGAATCTACACCAGTTTCTACCAGAAAAACAATAGGGATGGAAGCCCTTGATTTTCTAGCGAGCCATTTGCTAGATCGCTCTATGGATCAACGGTGAAGAAGCTCTGATTGATATCAATTCAGGGTTTTGGCTTTTTTGACAACTGCCAAAAAATACCCCTTTAGATGAATAAAATCTATCACTGTTGGGGATCAATTTCATCCGGGTGTTTATAAAAAAAATTTATCACTGCCATTCTTAATCAAACTGGGCAGTGGGATTGATCGATTTTAAACTAGATAACCCAGTTGTCGGCGGGCTTCAAATAAACCAATGGCAACACTGACAGACAGATTTAAGCTGCGAACACCGGGCTGGGCCATTGGAATATAAACCGTTGCATGACAAGCGTCCAACACATCGGGGGGGAGTCCTGCGGTTTCACTCCCAAACAGGAGCCAGTCTGAATCTTGGAACTGAAACTGGGCATAGTTGGATGCGCCTTTGGTACTAAATCCTAGCAATCGTCCACCTTGTTCTTGATGATAGGTTTTAAAAGTGAAGAAATCGGGATGATAGGTTAAGGACACATAGGGCCAATAGTCTAAACCCGCTCGCTTGAGGTAGCGATCGCTAATTTCAAATCCTAAAGGCCCAACTAAATGCAATTGGGTACAGGTGGCTGCACAGGTACGAGCAATATTCCCGGTATTGGGTGGAATTTGCGGCTCGACTAAAACGACATGAGGCATGGGTTAATCAGCTAGAAAACAAGGACTTTTGGGGTTCGTTCCCCCAGGGATGCCCAGAACAAATCTATAGTTTTTCTTTATGTTTTGTAAAGAAATTTATCGATAAGATATTCTCATCAAATAAATGGCCATGTTTTAGGCAACTAAAGGCTGACAAATTTGTTCGTCAAACTCTTGTTCTTGCTGTTTCATTTCTTGAATGGCCTGTTGAAGAATGGCGCGAGTTTCCCAACCTTGTTGAGACAGATGTGTCCATTGTTGGGCGGTACAGCCTTCTCGGAGGATTTTTTTCACCGGAGCGAGAAAACAGCTAAACCCATGCTTTTTGGCGATTGGCCAAACTTCTTGGTACAATTGTTCAATCCAATCTCTGGCAATAATGCAGCGTCCGTCTTGCCAATGGCGCAGTTGGGCATCTAAACTGTGGTGAG
>NZ_JBJUDF010000239.1:0-9540 GCF_046067725.1 Planktothrix sp. | reverse complement strand
GTCAATCTGTTCACGATTTAGTCTTCTCCGTTCATACCCATCCTACCCTTTCAGAAGTGTTAGATGAAGCCTACAAACGGGCTGTTGTTGGAGTTGGCGGTCATTAATTAATTTATCCGATTAAACCCCGTTTACCAGCCTAACAAACCCGTTGGGGCAGGGAGACCCTGCCCCAATTTAAACCCCATAGGAGTAGGGTTTCCCCACCCAAATTTAAACCGTTGAAAAGAGGGTTGGGAGGGATGCCACACCTACAGGTTTTGAGAACAAATTAGTTTTACCTTATGTCTATCTTTGTTAAACATTTAAAACAATCGGGTTATTTAGATCAGATTGACCTAACGTTATGTATTGTGGGTTCCCGTCAGGTTCAAGAATTTATTGATGCTGATTATTCCCATCAAGGATGGGAAATTTTTGCCCCTAGTTTAACTATTTATGGTTTTGATGCGGATGAAAAAGCTTGTCAAGACCGCAATCAACAATTAGCACAAAAAAAGATAAACTGGATAGAAAATCATATTCCTTTAGCCGTTTGGAATACATCAGGAACTCAAACTTTATATCAAACCAAACATCCAGAATGCAGTTCCTTATATCCTCCCAATGAATTAGTCATTAATCGTTTAGATGAATATGCTGAACGTCATAAATTGATGTCTACAACTGCTGTAAAAACCATAACCCTAGATGAGTTTTTTCAAGATAAACCCACTGGGATTGATTTTCTTCAGTTAGATGTCCAAGGGGGAGAATTAAACGTTTTAGAAGGGTGTTCTCAACTGTTAGAACATCAAATTTTAATGATATTAGTGGAAGTTTCATTTATAGAACTCTATAAAAATCAACCGTTATTTGCAGAAGTTGATATTTATCTTAGAAATCAAGGGTTTACCCTCCTCGACTTTGGAAAACGATGGAATGGTCGTCGTCAAGGAATTAGTTTGATGTCTCGTCAACACCCCGGACAATTAGTATGGACAGATGGGTTTTATGTTCGAGATTTAATTCGACCCGATCAAAATTTAGGGTTTAAAACCCCTGATAATATTCTCAAATTAGCTTGTATTGCTGATATTTTTATGTTTTATGATTATGCTTTAGAATTATTAGGATATTTAACTTTCAATTACGGAGATAACCATCAATATAATTTAACGGATGTCATCATTAAAAGTATTCAAGCGCATCCAGAACTAAAAAATCTTAATATAGAATCGATTCCTTTTATTTCTAAATTACTGAAAAAAAGTCATCCTTCTTCATTAACTTGATTTCGCTAATAGCGAATTTTAAGCTAAACTATATCTATCGTGATTCGGTTAAACAGCCTATGTCTATTATTTATAACGAACCTTCCCTCTTTCTAGCTTCAGAAAAAGAGGAATTTGATGATATTATATTTCCACCCGGTAATTTATGGAGTGAGGAACCAGCTTTGGAAAGTGATTTACACCGGAAACAAATTGATCTCCTAATTCGCCTTTTAGAGTGGTGGTGGCGAAACCGTCAAAATTTTTATGTTTCTGGAAATTTAACCATCTATTTTAACCCGAATCAAAAAAAATCGCAGGATTTTAGAGGGCCAGATTTTTTTGTAGTTTTAGACACAGAACGTAAACCCAGACGGAGTTGGATGATTTGGGAAGAAGGGAAATATCCTAATATTATTATTGAACTATTATCTCCCTCCACCGCAGAAATTGATAAAGGTTTCAAGAAACAACTGTATCAAGATACATTCAGAACTTTTGATTATTTTTGGTTTGATCCAGAAACCTTAGAATTCGCAGGATTTCATTTAGTTGATGGGAAATACCAACCCCTTGAACCCAACTCTCAAGGATGGTTATGGAGTCAACAATTAGAATTATTTTTAGGCGTTCATAACTCTCAATTGCGTTTTTTTAGTTCTGACGGTAAACTTCTCCCCACTCCTGAAGAAGTAGCAACAGAAGCTGAAACTTTATTAGCCAAATATCGAGAACAATTTGGGGAGTTACCAGAAAGTTAGAATCAAATCGAAGTATTTAAGCTGATTAAAATAATTAATCCTAAAAAACTGACTATATTAGGGTTATAATTTAAGATAGTCGAGTTAAACAATAAACCTCCTCAACTTCTATGGTCTCTATTCGTCGTCGTCCACCTAATCCTGCTGTTGAAGTATTAAACTTACGTTATCAGGTTGCTATCCCAGGTGCTGAACCCCAGAATATTTTAGAAGAAATTGTTTGGTATAAAGAAAAAGAAATTACTGACTTAAGGGAACGTTTACCCCTAGAACAATTAAAACAAAAAGTCAATACAATTCCTGCACCTCGTAACTTTTTTGAAGGTTTAAAAAACAGTCAAACTCAACCTGCGGTCATCGCTGAAGTCAAAAAAGCTTCCCCCAGTAAAGGTGTCATTCGAGAAGATTTTGACCCCGTTGCGATCGCAAAATCCTATCAACAAGGTGGTGCTAGTTGTTTATCGGTTTTAACCGATGAAAAATTCTTTCAAGGAAGTTTTGAAAATTTAGCAAAAGTTCGGGCGGTTGTTGATTTACCTTTACTATGTAAAGATTTTGTTATCTATCCTTATCAAATTTATTTAGCACGATATCATGGAGCCGATGCCGTTTTACTCATTGCTGCGGTTTTATCTGATCAAGATTTACAATATTTCCTCAAAATTGCTAAAGTTCTGGGAATGACTGCTTTAATTGAAGTGCATACCCTCGAAGAATTAGATCGAGTTTTAAGCTTAGATGGCGTTAACTTAATCGGGATTAATAACCGAGATTTACAGAATTTTACCGTTGATTTACAAACCACTTGCCAATTATTACAAAGCCGACAATCTCAATTACAATCCCGTGATATTTTAATTGTTAGTGAATCAGGACTCCATACCCGTGACGATCTCAATTTAGTCACCCAAGCGGGAGCAACAGCCGTTTTAATTGGTGAGTCTTTCATGAAACAACCTGATCCTGGGGCGGCTTTAAATCAACTGATTGCCACTTAATGATATGATGGCAAAGAGCAGTGAAACCCTGTTTCCTGAGTTGAATATTCTCATCCTGAGATAATTTTTAACCTGATTGAAACCCTTGATCTTTCAAGCGATCATGCAGTTGGGTTTACTGGAGATTGAGTTAAAGTTGATGGAACCGATTCTTTTTCCCGCCTATGTTCATTATTACCTTGCGGAAAGCCGTCGCCCTACAGAAACAATTAGAGCAAAGCTGTATTGAAGCAAATCTCCCCATTAACTCTCGCTGGTCGTTGTCTGAAATTAATCCAAAATCGATTAATTGATCACAGGGATAACCGGTTAAATTCATCTTTCAGTATTGAGAATAAAGTCGCAATTTTCAGGGAAAATAATTCCCTTGTGACGCACGCAAAACACCAACCCTTATTAATTGAAACCAACAATGGACGATAAATTAATGTTGATGATTCCGGGGCCAACTCCCGTTCCTGAACAAGCTTTATTAGCACTGTCAAAACACCCCATCGGACACCGGAGTGGGGATTTTAGCAAAATCATGGAGGAAGTGACGGAGAACCTGAAATGGTTACACCAAACCCAAAATGATGTGCTAATTTTAACCGCCAGTGGCACTGGGGCGATGGAAGCCGGAATTATTAATTTCCTCAGTCGTGGGGAAAAGGTGTTATGCGGTTGTAATGGTAAATTCGGCGAACGTTGGGCCGAAGTCGCCACCGCCTATGGGTTAGAAGTCGATACCGTTACGGCGGAATGGGGACAACCCCTCGACCCCGAACAATTCCGGGCGAAATTAGAAGCAGATACCAACAAAGAAATTAAAGCGGTTATTATCACCCACAGCGAAACTTCGACGGGTGTAATTAACGATTTAGAAGCCATTAATCGCCATGTTAAAGCTCATGGTGCCTTAATAATTGTAGATGCTGTCACCAGCTTAGGAGCGGTGCATCTTCCCATCGATGAATGGGGAATTGATGTTGTTGCTTCCGGTTCCCAAAAAGGGTATATGATTCCCCCCGGTTTAGGATTTGTTGCGGTGAGTGATAAAGCTTGGGAAGCTTATAAAAATGCTAACCTTCCTCGCTATTATTTAGATTTGGGTTTATATCGCAAATCTGCTAAGAAAAATACCAATCCTTTTACCCCTCCGGTGAACTTGTTTTTTGCTTTACAAGTTGCCTTACAAATGATGAAAAAAGAAGGGCTAGAGAATATTTTTGCCCGTCATCAACGGTTAACTCAAATTAGCCGAGAAGCGGTTAAAGCCCTGGGATTATCATTATTTGCCGCCGATGAATGTGCCAGTCCTGCCATTACGGCCGTTGTTCCCCCTGAAGGGTTAAATGCTGAAGATGTCCGGGCGGTTGTTAAGAAGAAATTCGATATTATTTTAGCCGGAGGACAAGATCACCTCAAGGGTAAAATTTTCCGTATTGGTCATTTAGGATTTGTGAGCGATCGCGATATTCTAACCGCAATTGCAGCGTTAGAAGCCGCCTTACGAGAACTCGGTTATGAAGGGTTTACTCCGGGTGCGGGTGTGGCTGCGGCGGCTCGTGTGTTAGCGGAATCTTAATCAATTAATTCTCGATCCCGTCTGTAGAGACGCGCCATGTAGAGACGCGCCATGTAGAGACGCGCCATGGCGCGTCTCTACGGGGGACGAATGGGGAGCAAATATTTAAGGATAGAAAATCTCCAGATTTATAACAATCCTGATAATTCATAAAGTCTTCTCACTAACGCTAAAATTTGATCACCGTAGGTAGGATCATCTGACCAACGACCGCTTAATTGTTCTACCGTAGGAGCAATTCCTCTGGTCACAAATTCAAAGCGAGGATCAACAATATCTTGAACGAAAGGTTCATGACTGGCGTAAGCTTTTAAGTGTTGAATATGGGCTCTAATTCCGATTTCTGGTGTGGGAAAAGAGGCGCTTTCCGATGCACCCCCCAAACTTCCTAACCCTCCGAAATTATTTTGTTCAAGTTTCAGGATACCGCCAAATTGTAAAAAGTTCGTTTCTAAACACATTTGGCAAAAGGCAATATCATGATTTACTCCTTCAATACTCGCTTCTTCTCGATACAGTTTAGCAATTTGAGGAACGGTATTCAGATTATTAGAATCATGGGTTTTTATGAACATAATTAATTGCACTTCTGTCGTTAAACCATTGCCCATCATTCGATCCATTTGGCTATTATAGGGACGAATATTAGAACGTAAGACAACACTCCGATTCGGATTATCCCAAGTCACAGAAATTCCAAAACTTCTTAAATCAACGGCACGAATATAAACAATATTCTTATAGCGAATTCTCCTGACTCTGGGAGAAATTTGATTTAGATTTAATCCTAATTTATCAACTAAATCAGTGGGAATAAAAGCATTCCCATTAACTAAAATTCCATTTTCTCCATAGCGACGGCCATTAATATTAATTCCAATGGAACCATAAACAGGTGTCCCAGGAGGAACCGTTGGAATGGGTGTATTCGTGTTATGATTTAACCAAATCATCAGCCCATTGGCAATGCCAATCGCCAGATCTCGCCGTCGGGTTTGAAGTAAAGCGCGATCAGTTGGATTCGTTAAATATCCTAATTCAAGATAAATAGAAGGAATAGCAATCCAACGAGTAAAAATTAAACTTCCTAATCCGGTTTCCGTGTCTGGTTTTGCGCCTCGATTGGGAAGTTGAGGAACTTGTTGTAATAAAGATAATAATAGGGATTCTGCATCTTTTTTTCGTTGAGAATTTCCCGCAATATAAAAAGCAGTAACTCCCCGAATTGAAGGGTTAGATGATCCCCCCATTTGTAGTTCTAACGCCACGTCTCCCCATTGAGCATGGCCATTAATCCAATCAATCGTTTGAGTTTGGCTGAGATCATCAGGAACAACGACCACTTGAAACCCTTGAGAACGCAATTCGCTGACGACTAAATCCCGAATGCGAATCATTTCTTGTGCTTCCGTTGTCCCTCCTGCAATCGTACCCGGATCTCTTACACCATGTTCAAATCCTCCATGACCTGCGGATAAAAAAATGCGTCCCATTGTTTAAGCTCTCGGTATACAGTTTAATATTGAAAGAAATAGACTAATTCAATTTTTGATTCCTTTTATGGTTTTACACTGCAATGAGGCGTTTGTCACCCTCGCTGCTCCGCAACTGGAAATTTTAGTTGAGTTTTATACTGATTTGTTGGGAATACAACCCTTGAAGTTAATTCCCCATCGTTATGCAGAATTTCAGTTACCGAGTTTAAAATTAGGAATTTTTCAACCCAAATCGACCCAGATTTCTGAATTTAATTCTCTGGGTAAAACTGGGATGAGTTTATGTTTAGAAGTGCCAAATTTAGAAGCCGCGATCGCTCATTTAGATGTTCTCGGATATCTCCCCCCAGGAGAAATCATGACAGCTTCTCATGGTCGAGAAATTTATGCTTATGATCCGATAGGAAATCGTTTAATTTTATATGAAATTCGGGACAATTTTTCATCCCAGTAAATCAATTAAGGTGTAAACACTTAAGATTAACAAAATAATCGCCATTCCCTGAGTTAATTGTAAATGGGGAGAAGGAACTAATGCCTCTCGAATTAACATCGAGGTTGAGGCTCCAACAACATAACTGAGAGATAAAACCAAATAAGGCCATTGATTCGTTAAACTCCAAATCAAGATCAAAAACGTTCCTAATAGTAGCATTAACACCTCAACAAACTGAGGCGGATTATATTGAGTTGAAAGCAAAAACGTTTCCCACCAAACCCGCAAATTTCTGAACATAGTTCATGAGCAATAGTGAATCATTTTTTATTGTAGCCAGGTTTGTTGTTGGAGGTAAGATAAGACGGTTTGTGTTTCAACTTGATCAAATTGTTCATAAAACCGACTCACATTAAAAAATGGGTAGGGGGTTTCTAACACAATCAAACGATCACACCATTGCTGTATAGAGGAAATTAATTCCATCGGCGCAACGGGGACACAAATCCAAATTGCCAAAGGTTGATGAAGCTTTAACGCCTGGGATGCGACCGCCATTGTCATTCCCGTCGCAATTCCATCATCAACTACCAGTGCTAATGCGCCGTAAGCGGTCACTGGGGGACAACTGGGAGCGAACTGTTCCCAAGCTTGTTGTGCTTTCGTCTGAGCCTGCTGTAACATCATCTGTTGAAGGTTAAAATTTTGAGGTTTACGTTTCGACCACAGAACTTGACCATCGGATGTGACTGCACCTAAAGCCAATTCTGGGTTCTCCGGTAGGGTGATTTTTTTAGCAACAATCACACTTAACGGAGATTTTAAACGTTGAGCAATGGGGACAGCAACGGGAACCCCTCCACGCGGTAAGCCATAAACAACCATTTTCTGATCCGCTTGGAAACCGTCCCAACTCATCTGTAACAAAATCTCTTTTGCCAGTTCCTCACCTGCATGAGTCCGATCTCGAAATAAAGGTTTGGATAACATCTGCTTGCCCTCGGCAATCGCATCACCTCTATCATGACCTTTACCATCAAGAGTTGCAACATTCACGATTCCAACTCGAATTAAAATAATTGTCAGTCGGTTATCCATCAACTTGCACCATTTCTCCTATGTCTGATCACGAACAATTGAGTTTATTTGATTTCAACAATTCTGAACCTTCCCCACCGCCAGCGTCATCAAATTTTAATCAAGATTTAATTCCCACTGATGCTAAAATTCCCATTCCTGTCGGAACCTATCAAAGCTTAGAAGAAATTTCTAACCATTGTAATCGTTGTTATCGTTGTGATTTAGGACAAAATCGCACCCATGCCGTCATCGGTCGAGGTCATCAACAAGCACCGATTATGATTGTTGGAGAAGCACCCGGTCAAAATGAAGACGAACAAGGTTTACCCTTTGTGGGGAGATCAGGACAATTATTAGAAAAAATTTTAGAGTCTGTTGGTTTGAGTACCGATGAAAATGTTTATATTTCTAATGCAATTCGTTGTCGTCCTCCGAATAATCGTACCCCCAATCCTCCCGAAATTGAAGCTTGTAAACCTTATTTATTAGAACAAATTCGTTTAGTTAATCCTAAAATTATTTTATTAACGGGAGCAACAGCCGTTAAATCAATTTTAGGAGATAAACGGGGAATTAGTAAAATTAGGGGGCAATGGATGGAATGGGAAGGGCGATTATGTATGCCAATTTTTCACCCTGCTTATTTATTAAGAAATCCTTCCCGTGACCCCGGTTCACCTAAATGGTTAATGTGGCAAGATATTCAAGCGGTTCGGGATAAATTAAATGAGTTAACGTCGCATTAAACAGAACTAAAAAGCCATTTTTTTAACAAATATTATGGGTCTTTCTATTATTAGTCTAATTGGATTAAGCTGTCGTTCCTTATTGGGTAATCCCGTCCGTTCTTTTTTGTCAGGAATTGGGGTATTTATGGGAGTTGCTGCGGTTAATGCTACTTTGCAAGTCGGCAATATTAGCCATGCGGTGATTGAAAAACAATTGGCAGAAAAAGAGGCACCACAAGTTTCTATCTCTTCAAAATGGAACCCCATTACTAAAAATTATGCAAGACTGGGTTTAGAAGACGTAACAATTTTACGAAAACAGTTAAAAGGGTTGCAATCGATTAGTGGGATGAATTACAGATACTCTGTAGAGGTTTTTTTTCAAAATGAGCAAGCTAATCCGATTGCTATAGCCACAACAATTGATTTTTTAAACACACTAGGACGTCGATTAGTAGCTGGACGTTCTTTTACTCCCCGTGATTTTAATAACTACCAACCGGTTGTGATTATTGATCAATTTTTAGCAGATACACTTTTTAATAAAAGTAATCCTTTAGAACAAACAATTTATATTAATTTTAGACCTTATGTTGTCGTGGGAGTGACTGTCAATAAACCTTTTTGGGAACAAGAACCTAGAGGGATAGTTTATATTCCGATGGCAATTTATAGTGCCATAACAGGACAACAAGAAATTGATAGTTTGCAATTGCGTCCCCATAAAATTGAAAATTTAGAATCTTTAGGTAAACAAGCTCAAAAAATATTAGAACAACGGTTTCACGGCAATGAATTTTGGGTTTGGAATACGGTTGAAGAAATTTTAGAACAACAAAAAACCCTAGATTCAGTTTCTAAAGCGTTATTAGTTGTCGGTGCGATCGCTTTAATCGTTGGAGGAGTGGGTATTGCTAATATTACCATTGCTTCAGTGATTGAACGAACCCCAGAAATCGGACTTCGGCGTGCGGTAGGTGCGACCCAATTAGATATTCTGTTGCAATTTATATTAGAAGCCGCTATTTTAAGTTTAATCGGAGGAACCATTGCAATTATTACCGTTCATGGAGCGACGGTGGTTGTAGCAGAACAATTTAAGTTACCTTACCAATTTGACCGCAAAACCGCTGTATTTTCCCTGAGTTCAGCTATATTAGTAGGAGTAGGAGCCGGATTTTTTCCCGCTTTACGCGCCAGTCAACTTGACCCAGTGAAAGC
>NZ_JBJUDF010000238.1:0-8441 GCF_046067725.1 Planktothrix sp. | reverse complement strand
ACGTTAGCTGTTACCGCACAATCTCCAAAAGAAATTAACAGTTTCGTGCGTTTTCTGACTTGATGTAATAACTCTAAATTTTCTTCGTTAGCAACGGCCCCTTCCACTAAACAAACATCGACGTTTTCAGGATAATCTTTTAAGTCGCAACCGACGGGACTAAACACAACATCGACTTTTTCCGCGAGATCAAATAGCCATTCATCTAAGTCTAAAAATGACATATGGCAACCGGAACATCCCGCTAACCAAACCGTAGCAAATCTTATCTTGTCCATTGATGTTTTCCTCTTGCTTCTGCTAAGAATTCTAGTTTTTCGCGATCGCGTTGCATTTCGGCGGTTGTTGTGCCTTTTCTAAAGATAGAACCCGTTGGGCAAGCATCAACACATTTGCCACAGGAAGTACACGCATCTACTTCACCCCAAGGTTGATTTAACCCTGTAATGACTTTGGCTGCGGCCCCCCGATAGCCGACATCCCAGACGTGGGCTCCTTCAATTTCAGCACAAACTCTGACACACCGAGTACACAAAATACAACGGTTATGATCGATGCCAAATTTAGGATGAGTGATGTCTACTTCTCGTTCAGGAAAACGGTAGGGGAAACGGCTATGATCCATCCCTACTTCAATCGCAACATCCTGTAATTCGCAGTTTCCATTAGCGACACAAACCGCACAAACATGATTTCCTTCTGCAAATAATAACTCTACAGTCATGCGTCGATAATCTTGCAGTTGGGGGCTGTTTGTACAAACTTCCATGCCTTCAGAAACTTCTGTAACACAAGCAGGTAATAAACGATTAATGCCTTTAATTTCCACTAAGCATAACCGACAAGCTCCCACATCAGAAACCCCTTCTAAATGACAAAGTTTTGGGATTCTAACTCCAGCTTCTTCGGCAGCTTTGAGAATGGATGTTCCTTCTTCTACAGCAACATCAATTCCATCAATAGTTAGGGTTTTTACAGACATATTTTTTGATCTCCTATAAGGTTTAAATATGAAATTTAATCCTTTTATTTTAAGAGGTATCTTGTTTCATTATAGCATTTCTTCCTAAAAGTTTTAATCTGATTTGTAGCATAAAGGTGGGCTTTTGCCCACCCAATCTTTAAGCTAAACAAGCTGCCAAGTCTTCATCGGGAGTTGAAATTGGTTTAAGATGATAGGTTTCTGACAGTAATTTGAAGACATTGGGCGAAATAAAGGCGGGTAATGTGGGGCCTAAACGGATGTCTTGAATGCCTAAATAGAGCAGGGTTAATAACACCGCAACGGCTTTTTGTTCATACCATGACAAAATCATTGATAAGGGTAATTCATTCACCCCAATATCAAAGGCTTTAGCTAACCCTAACGCAATTTGAATGGCAGAATAAGCATCGTTACATTGTCCCACATCCATCAACCGAGGAATGTTACCAATCTCCCCTAATTGTTTATCAAAAAAGCGGAATTTTCCACAAGCTAATGTCAGGACAACACAATCTTGCGGCACTTTTTCCACAAATTCGGTATAGTAACTCCGTCCCGGTTTTGCTCCATCACAACCTCCCACTAAAAAGAAGTGACGAATTTTGCCTTGTTTAACCGCTTCAATCACATGATCTGCTACATTTAAAACGGCATTGTGAGCAAATCCTGTTTTGACTTCACGCGGCGTTTCATCATCAGAAAATCCGGGGAGTTCTAGGGCTTTTTGAATCACAGGAGTAAAGTCAGGAGTGCCATTTTCATCGGAGGGTAAATAGTTTAACCCTGGATAACCCACAGGCCCAATTGTAAACAGTTTTTGATCATAGGTTTCATGGGGTGGCATTAAACAATTGGTTGTCACCACAATCGCCCCTGGAAACTTAGCAAAATCTTTAGTTTGATTTTGCCATGCTGTGCCAAAATGTCCGTACAATTGGGGATATTTTTGTTTTAAAACCGGATATCCGTGAGCGGGTAAAAGTTCTCCATGAGTATAAACGGTAATTCCCGTTTCTGCGGTTTGTTGTAACAACGCTTCCAACTGTTTAATATCATGTCCAGAGACTAAAATAGCTTTCCCTTGACGATGATTTAAGGGAACCGTTGTTGGGGTTGGATGTCCATAATGTCCGGTATGTCCGGCATCTAATAATTCCATCGCCCGCAGGTTCATTTCTCCCACTTTTAACGCTAAACTGACCCAAGCATTTAAGTCTAAATCTTGACGATCTAAAGACGCTAAGGCTTCATAAATGAACTGATAAATCTTTTCATCTTCTTGCCCTAATTCATAGGCGTGGAAGGTGTAAGACGCTAATCCTTTTAAGCCGTAAATCGTCGTTAATTGCAGGGAATAAATATCAATATTTCCACTAGCTTTTTGAATTAAATCCAAGGCAAACTGTTGTCCTTGTTCGGCTAAACTTTCTTCAAAATTTGGCTGATAAGAACAAATTTCTGGCCATTGAATCGAGGTATGATTTTCTACGGCTTGTTTTAAGGTTTCTCGAAAGTGTAAGGCTTCTTTGGTGGAGTCAGAAAATCGCTTCGGATTGAAGTTAACATTTGTCATCGTGGAAAAGATCGATTCACAGGTAAAACGATCCAGTTCCCGATTTGGAATTCCTAACTCATAAGCTTTTAATGCAATGGGGGCAATACTCCGTAAGCAATACATTAATAAATCTTGAACAGCATTCACTTCAGGACTTTTACCACAAGCTCCCCATTGATGACACCCATTTCCACTCGCTGTTTGTTCGCATTGTTCGCAAAACATAATGAACTTACCCTCGTTTAAAGTGTGTGTTGTAATGGGTGAATTACAATCCTATAGAAGCGTTAAATCTTCTATCTCCTGCTCAGAGTAAAACGGTTCCTATTGCATCAATTTAAGACACCGGAACTTGTTCGTTTTCTTCCGATTTCAATAAAGCTGTATATTCCTCTGGGAAATACCGTAAGGTACTCAAGACTGGGTTCGGTGCGGTTTGTCCCAGTCCGCATAAACTGGTGGCTTTCACCATTTCCGACAACTGTTTCATTTTCTCAATATCTGCGGGAGTCGCTTGTTGATTGAGAATTTTCGTTAACATTTGATACAGTTGCACCGTTCCTGTCCGACAGGGAACGCATTTTCCGCAGGTTTCCCCTCGGCAGAATTCCATATAAAATTGGGCAACTTGCACCATGCTGGTGTCTTCGTCCATCACCACCATGCCTCCTGATCCCATCATCGATCCGAGTTGGGCCAAGGATTCGTAATCAACCGGAGTATCTAAATAATCGGCGGGAATACAACCGCCCGATGGCCCTCCGGTTTGCACAGCTTTGACTTTGCCACCTCCAGCAATTCCGCCGCCCATCTCCTCGACAATTTCCCGTAGGCTAATGCCCATCGGGACTTCAATCAGTCCAGTATTGCGAATTTTTCCGGTAAGGGAGAAAATTTTAGTGCCTTTACTCTTTTCTGTACCAATACTAGCAAACCAATCGGCTCCTTTTTTGAGAATCGGCGCAATATTCGCAAAGGTTTCGACGTTATTAATTAAGGTGGGACAACCCCACAACCCAGACACGGCGGGATAGGGAGGACGGGGGCGAGGTGTGCCACGTCCGCCATCAATGGAAGCAATTAAAGCCGTTTCTTCCCCACAGACAAAGGCTCCCGCCCCGACCCGGATATCAACACGGAAATCAATGGCTGATCCAAAAATTTGACTGCCTAAAAAGCCTTGGCGTTTGGCTTGTTGGATGGCTTTTTGCAGACGGGTAATCGCCAGGGGATATTCAGCCCGCACGTAAATATACCCTTGGGTCGCACCGACGGCATAACCGGCGATCGCCATTCCTTCTAAGATGCGATGGGGATCACTTTCTAGCACACTGCGATCCATAAACGCACCGGGATCGCCTTCATCGGCGTTACAGATCACGTATTTCTGACCCGGAGGCATTTTAGCAACGGTGGCCCATTTTAACCCGGTGGGATATCCAGCACCGCCTCTTCCCCGTAAACCCGATTTGGTAATTTCGGCAACGACATCCGCCGGGCTCATTTCATAAACGGCATGATATAACGCTTGATACCCGCCAACGGCAACATATTCGCCAATTTTTTCTGGGTCAATTTTACCGCTATTTTCCCGAACAATTAACAGTTGACGACTGAAAAACGGATGATGGCGATCGCCTTGGACGGGTTTAGCTTCTCCCCCATTAATGGCTTCAATAATTGAAGGTGCTTCTTCCGGGGTGACTTTCTCATATTGCACTCCGACGGGTTCGACTTCCACCATTGGCCCCCGTCCACAGAAGCCCATACAACCGACACCCACCACTTGCACTTGATCTTCGAGTCCGGCGGTTTTAACGGCCTGTTCCATTTGGGTTTTCACCCCCAAGGAGTTCGCCGCGACACAACCCGTTGAGGTACAACAGTGAACCCGGATCGGCTTTTGAGCTTTTTGTTCCTTTTCGGCTAGTTCTAATAATTCGCTATATTCCATAAGTTTTGTGTTCCTCTGCTCTGTATTGTGGAACAGGCATCTTGCCTGTTAAAGCCTGTTAAACATCTCTCTACTCCCATTCCGCAATGCGATCGCAAGCCATCTCTGGGGAAATTTGGGGAGCAACTTTACCATCAAAAACAACAGCCGGAGCAATACCACAGGCGCCAATACAACGGGCGGTCATAATGGAAATTTGACCATCGGGGGTAGTTTCCCCCGCTTTAATTCCCGTTTTCGCTTCTAATGCGGCTAAGACATCCCCGCCACCTTTGACGTAACAAGCGGTTCCCAAACACACAACACAGGTATGGGCACCATTGGGTTTGAGGGAGAATAAATGATAGAAGGTGGCAACCCCGTAGACATAACTCAGGGGCAGTTTTAAATTTCGCGCCACATAAATTAAAACTTCTTCTTCTAAATAGCCAAAGGATTCTTGCGCTTTGTGCAGCACTTCAATTAAAGCGTCCTGACGATATTGATTCCGCTTCATCGTCATATCGAGGACTTTAAATCGTTTATCCCCTCCTTTAGCAGTTTCAGCCTTGGGCTTATCGGCTTTTGCAGCAGTTACCGTAGAAGATTGCATAGTTCAGTTCTCTACTAATGATATGGATTGTTGCTGATTTTTAATGCCAGATCCGTTGCCAAAAGTTCTGTTCAGTTCAGCAAAATGATCACCAATTCAATAACGTTTGTGGACTTAGGGATTGTAGACTTTGTTAAGAGTTGGTTATACAACTCTTGTGTTGTTTATTTCGACGATTCTGAGTTTGACTCCAACTTCTATTCTAAATAGTAAGTCTACTTCCTACTTCTGGAAAAAAGTCTTAAAATAAAAAAAAGAATTAATCAGTCTGAGTTAATAATGGAACCATGAGATGGGGAAGACACCAAACAGAAGGAAAATCAGCCCCTAGAACAGGTGTTGATTTCCTCATAAGTGCTCCTCTGTCCTTTAAGAAATGTAACAATAATATAGGTAAAGCAATGTGTTTAGCGATTCCCGGTCAATTGCTCAGTATTTCTGGCAATGATCCCTTACAAAAAATGGGAAAAGTTAGCTTTGGCGGACTGGTCAAAGAAGTCAACCTCGCTTATGTTCCAGAGGTTCAAGTCGGTGATTATGTCATTGTTCATGTGGGTTTTGCCCTGAGTATTGTCGATGAACAAGCCGCACAACAAACCTTAACAGATTTACAACAAATGGTGACAATTAGTTAAAATACGTTAAGAGAGGATTTTAATTTTCCCTGTTGTGTTAGAGAATAACATCAGGGAACACCAGGTTCCTGATCAAAAATGAGGCAGAGAGAGTTTAAACATTCTTAAAACCTTCTTAATCTGGGATTGGATATGATGAAATTAGGGTATCACCATGACGGTTAAAACCCATCAACATCCAGAAACCATTCAAAGCATTTCACCGCTTTCTAAAGTTTCAGGTCGGATTCATTCTATAGAGACTTGTGGCACCGTTGATGGCCCAGGAATCCGATTTATTATTTTTACTCAAGGCTGTTGTCTCCGGTGTCTTTATTGCCATAACCCTGACACTCGAAACCGAGAAGATGGCGTAGAAATTACCGTTGATGAACTGATTGCTGACATTCAAAAATATCGCTCTTATATGCGATTTTCGGGAGGAGGTGTTACGATTAGTGGGGGTGAACCCTTAGTCCAACCTAACTTTGTTCAAGCAATTTTCCAACGCTGCCAAGAGATCAAAATTCACACCGCCTTGGATACTTCAGGTTTCGTTAACTTAACCGTTGCTAAACCTATACTCGAATTTGTAGATTTGGTTTTATTGGATATTAAATCCTTTGATCCGTTAACCTATCGTCAAGTAACGGGTACTTCCATTGAACCCACCTTGAGATTTGCTCACTATTTGAACGAGATTAAAAAACCCACTTGGATTCGGTTCGTTTTAGTTCCTAATCTGACCGATGATCCCGACAATGTTGAAGGATTAGCTAAGTTTATTTCTCAATTAAAAAATGTGGAAAAAGTAGAATTATCACCTTTCCACAAACTCGGAGAATATAAGTGGGAAAAACTAGGATACACTTATCGCCTCCAAGATACACCTATCCCGACTTCTGAGCAGATTAATCAAGTTAAAGACTGTTTTAAGCGTTATGGAATTTCAGTTCAATAAAGTTGCTAAGATTAAAGAAAACAGGAAATAAGCAACATTTGAACTAAAGAGAAAAGCTTTCAGGTTGAGTCATCCGTCTCTGTTATCACTTCTAAATTCATCCGCTACTACTATTGACGTCAAGACTTAAAGTTTCAAATCAAATTAGGTTAGTTTGAATTATGATTGCTACAAATGAACGTCGAATCTTAGATCAATCCAATAGTAATTTATGTGACCAATGGCAAGGATTGATTGAAGGGAAATGGACACAAGAAATTAATGTCAGAAATTTTATTCACAAAAATTACACTCCTTATGTCGGGGATGAATCCTTTCTAGTTCCTGCCACAGAACGAACTCAAACCCTGTGGAATTTAGTTCGAGATTTAATGCAGGTAGAACGGGAAAAAAGCATTTTAGATGTGGATACAAAAATTCCTTCTAATATTATTTCTCACAGCCCAGGTTATATTGATCAAAGCTTAGAACAAATTGTCGGTTTACAAACCGATCAGCCCTTAAAACGTGCAATTATGCCCTTTGGTGGAATTCGGGTTGTTAAAGCTTCTTTACATTCCTATGGTTATGAACTTGATCCCGAAACCGAAGAAATTTTTACGAAATATCGCAAAACTCATAATGATGGAGTTTTTGATGCCTATACTCATCAAATGAAAAAAGCGCGACATTCTGGTATTATTACCGGATTACCCGATGCCTATGGACGGGGACGAATTATTGGCGATTATCGTCGCATTGCGTTGTATGGAATTGATCGATTAATTACTGATAAAAAAGCACAACTTGAATCCTTAGAATTGGATGAAATTGTCGAAACCACCATTCAACTACGGGAAGAAATTTCAGAACAAATTAAAGCCTTAAAAGAACTCAAAATCATGGCGGCGAGTTATGGATTTGATCTGAGTCTTCCGGCTGCCAATGCCAAAGAAGCCGTACAGTGGACGTATTTCGGTTATTTAGCGGCTGTTAAAGAACAAAATGGTGCCGCCATGTCCTTGGGACGGGTTTCAACTTTCCTAGATATCTACTTTAATCGGGATTTAAAACAAGGGATTTTAACGGAATCTGAAGCCCAAGAAATTATCGATCATTTTGTGATTAAATTGCGGATGGTACGATTTTTACGAGCCCCAGAATATAATCAATTATTCTCAGGTGATCCCACTTGGGTAACAGAATGTATCGGAGGAATGGCAGAAGACGGACGCTCATTAGTCAGTAAAACCAGTTTCCGGTTCCTGCATACATTATCAACGTTAGGCCCCGCACCAGAACCGAATTTAACGGTTTTATGGTCAGAAAACTTACCTGAAAATTTCAAGAAATTCTGCGCTAAAGTTTCAATTGATAGCAGTTCCATTCAATATGAAAATGATGATCTCATGCGTCCTATCTATGGGGATGATTATGGAATTGCTTGTTGTGTTAGTGCCATGCGGATTGGCAAACAAATGCAATTTTTTGGAGCACGCGCCAACTTAGCTAAAGCTTTACTTTATGCGATTAATGGCGGAAAAGATGAAAAAACTGGGGAACAAATTACCCCCCTATTTGCTCCGATTACTTCTGAATATTTAGATTATGATGAAGTCGTTGCCAAATTTGATCAAATGATGGAATGGTTGGCGAAATTATACGTCAATACCCTGAATGTGATTCACTATATGCACGATAAATACTGTTATGAACGCATTGAAATGGCGTTACATGATCGGGATGTTTATCGAACTTTAGCTTGTGGGATCGCAGGGTTATCCGTTGTAGCTGATTCTTT
>NZ_JBJUDF010000237.1:0-11093 GCF_046067725.1 Planktothrix sp. | reverse complement strand
TATGATTTAGACCGAAATAATCAAACCTTGGTTGATGAATTGCGAGTCATTCGTAAAACAATGGCAGATCAATGGTTAAAAATTTCCCCTGATCATTTAGAACGAATTTATAATAATGATTTAGGGAAAGGGTATCAGATTCTTTTAAATCGGGGGATTCAACGGGAACCTTTAACCACAGAAGAGCAACAATTTATCAATGAAATGACTCAAAATGCCATTGGACTCAAACAATCTGATTCTTTAAATTCTTTGATGGTGTTAATGTTATATTATCCTGCGGGTAAAATGTTAGTGGCTGATGCGGATCATCGTTTGCCTCATTGGTTACTGAAAGATTATAAACGGGTGTTTGAAGATCCATCACGAGTGGCAAAAGTACCTGATGCTATTGTATCGAAAACTCAAGAATTACCTGAAACAGAATCCTTTCAAAAACGGCTAGTTGGATGTGTGAATTTATATCGAATTGATCCCTCTAATGTGAGTATTATTGATGAGTTACGCCAAATTCGTCAACACTTCGCTAATTTTTGGTTAGACTTTCCATCTACCTCATTAGAATCAATTTATCAAAGTTCAGTGGGTCAAGGATATCGAACCTTATTACACAGTGGTTTTTCTCAAGTTAGTTTAACAGGTTCAGAACAAGAATGGATTAAAACCTTAGCATCTAAAATGAATCAAGGACTCAATCAAACAGAAAAGATCAAATATCTTTTAGCGGTGTTATTATATTGTCGTCCTGGGCAATTGCAAATTCAAGATTTATCCCGTTTACCCCAATGGTTTCGCTCAGATTATGAACAATTAAGTCATCAAGATTCTAGTTTGAAACTTTAGAATTTAGCGACATCAATTCATTAGACCTTTCCAAAAAGCCCTGTAGAGACGTTTCATGAAAAGTCTCTACAAAGGTTCTAGGCGACGCCCCTTTAATTTCTGGAAATATCTATTAAACGTTGTTGCGCTTTAGGGTTCTTGTTAGGAGCTAAAGCCCAACAACGAATCATTCTATCTTATTTCATAGCCGAATTTATTCGGGTCTACTTCGGTTAAATTCACATCAGTTAATCCATATTCTGCCCAACGTTTGGTTACCCTTTCAGCAACATCAACATCTGATTCTAAAGGTTCTCCCCATTCGTGATTGGTTTCAGGCGGAATTTTTGTCGTTGCATCGATTCCCATTCTTCCTCCTAACCCAATTTTTTGACTGGCAAAATCTAACGTATCAAACGGGGTATCAGGAAGAATAAAAACATCCCTGGATGGGTCAACTTTTGAACTAATTGCCCATACCACTTGTCGCGGATCTCGAATATTAATCTCCTTATCTACAACAATTACAAATTTGGTATAAGTAAATTGAGGTAAGGCACTCCAAAACGCTAACGCAGCCCGCCTGGCTTGACCCGGATAAGCTTTATCAATGGAAATAATAGCCGCTTTATAACTTAAGGCTTCCATGGGTAGGAAAAAGTCTACAATTTCCGACACTTGCTGTCTTAAAATCGGCGTATAAATCCGATTTAATGCGATCGCCATCATCGCTTCTTCTTTGGGGGGACGACCGCTAAAGGTTGTTAAATAAATCGGGTCTTGACGATGGGTAATACACTGAAATCGGATTAAGGGAGAATCTTCAACCCCGCCATAATATCCCATGTGATCTCCAAAGGGGCCATCAGGTAACATTTCCCCAGGAGTGATGGTTCCTTCTAATACAAATTCGGAGTCCGCAGGAACTTCTAAATCTACCGTTTTACACTTGGCTAATTGCACGCCAGAACCGCCATATAATCCGGCAAATAACCATTCAGATAAATCAACCGGAATGGGGGTTGCAGCCGCCATAATAATTAAAGGATCAACGCCTAATGCGATCGCAATTTCTAATTTTTTTCCCTTCTCTGCCGCTTTCCGTAAATGTCTCGCACCTCCTCGCACCGATAACCAATGGACGGTCATGGTATTTTTAGATTGTAATTGTAATCGATAAACCCCAACATTGGGAGTTCCCGTTTCACAATCTTTCGTAATCACTAATCCCAAAGTAATGATTTTTCCCGCATCTTTCGGATAGGGACGAATCATGGGAATTAAGTTTAAATCAATATCATTTCCTTCAATCACCACCTGTTGACAAGGAGGAAAAAAATTACGACCGGGTTTTGCTTTAACAACATCAAATAAAACTTTACCAAAATCAATGGCTTGAGAGATTTTTTTAGGGGGTTTGGGTTGTTGTAACATTCCTAATTTTTTCCCTAATTCTTCTAACTCTTGGGGAGTTTCCATGTTCATTGATAAACAAACCCGTTGTTCTGTTCCTAATAAATTGACAGCCACTGGATAAGGTGAACCTTTGACATTTTCAAATAATAATCCAGGGCCACCACATTGCAACATTCGGTTAGAAATTTCAGCAATTTCTAAGTCAGGATCAACTAAAGCTTTAATTCGCCGTAATTGTCCCCGTTCTTCTAAGAGTTTTAAAAATCCCCTTAAGTCTCTTGCCATTGTATTTAAGAATTGTTACGTCTATTTTTTATATTATGACATTTTTTGCGAATAAATGCGACTCTATACCAAAATAATAAAGGAGATAACCACCCGTTTCTCTGAATAGAACAATCGAAAAATTTTTAACAAGTTTTAACCCGATTAAGTTCTAATAAATAAAGAACACAACTCCGACTATTCAGGAGGAGAAAAATATGCCAATTAAAAATAACCCTGAAATGGGAAAAGTTTTGACAACGTTAACAATTATTAATCGATCCGAGCAAATTTTAGCAGAAGTTGGGGTCATATCTGAAGAACAAATTCGCTCGATTATCCTCAAGAATGTATTAGTAGATATCAGTTAAGGAGAATCACTGATTAACTCAACATTAACACAAAAACGAATTCCTAAGATTTCTTCAAAGGCAGATTCAAGACTCGGAATTTTATCTTGAATCATTTTCAGTAACGTTCGACTGGTGACACCGACACGAGTGCTTTCAGGACTTAATTCAATTAAACTTCCTTGTTGACGTAATAAGGTTTGAGTTCCTAATGGTCTAATTTGGGTTAAAACTTGATGCCAAATTTCATCTAAACTATCACAAGGAATAAAACCTAGTTCTCCCGTATCCCCATCTTCTTTAATATGAACTAAACGACAATAACGGGCTTCAAAATTAAATTCTTTTAAATCTTTAAAAAGTTCAGGAACCATCCCAGGTAACGCCCAATATCGTCGAGGAATTTCAATTTCTAAACGAGCGTAAGGTTTATCCGTTGTAAAATAAATTCCTAGGGGAACTCCGGCTTCTAATAAAGAGGTGTCTTCTATATTTTCTTCCCCTGCGGTAATAGAATATTGGTCTAAACAGGTTTTTAATTGTTCAAATTTAGTTTCATATTCAAACAAGGAAAACCCCACCATAATTACGGTATCACCTAATTGTAAACACCGTTTTTGTTGAGCAACTCCTAAGCGATAACGGATTTGACTCATGGCACTATGTCTTAAAGATTGTTCTGTATAAATACTATTTCCATTTAATCCATGAGATTCTAAACGAGATAAGATGCGACTCATATCTCTTTGAATGGCAACTTTAAATTCTAGTAACTGATCTCGTTCCTGTTGCAATTTATGAAATTCTTGTTCTAGGCGAGTTAATTTTTCTTCTGTATTTTTTAGTTTTTGATTGGAGGATTTTAACTGTTGTGAAAGGGTGCTAATTTGCTGATAAGTTTCTTGACGTAGACGAAAATAATCATGAATTAAGCGAGTTGCATATTCAGGAGAATCAAATTCAAACCAATCACTTTGTAAACGACGATAAGCAAAGATCTCATGAAGTTTGGTTTCATCTTTTTGAGCATCAGCAGAGTGAAAAATTTCAATCACTTTTAACGCATAGGGAATTTGATCATTGAGGATTTGATTCCGGGTTAAGACCTGCTGCGCTCTTTCAATTTTATATCGTTTTGTTGCTTCGGCTTGCAATAAATAAATATTTCCTTCTAACTCAGTCATATTAATTTAAACCTCCTTGTTCTAGCTTCCCTGGCGGTTGCTCTAAATATCAGAATCATTGTTAACAAAAGCTGGGTCTGGTTATCAAGAAAATCATTAAGCTCGATCTAGTGATTGGATAACTGGGGCTAGGTCATGTTAAACTGCGGAATGACAATGGGTAAACCAGCAGTTATTGGGTTCCTCAGCCAGAAAATAGCAGTTCATGACCTCATTATAATTGATGAATCGGAAATTAACACTCTATTTTAAGGAAAAATCGACCATGATTAAAACTGAATCAGTTAATGTTATCTTTAATCTAGGTACAGCTTTAGAAAAAATAGCTCTCAAGGAGATTAATCTAATGATTTCTCAAGGTCAATTTGTGACGGTTATTGGCAGTAATAGGGCGGGAAAATCAACGTTGAGGAATTTCGCCATCGTTTAGCGTGGATCAATTTAGGCTGAGAAAATCGTTTACGCGATCACATGGAATTATTATCTGGGGGTCAAGGTCAAGCGGTGAGTTTATTTATGAAAAAAATATTCAAAAATAGTTTAATTTTGTTAATAGTATCTAGTGGTTTTTTAATGCTATTAGCAGGATGCACTCGCAATACAACCCAAACACAACCATCAGAAGCTATCACCGAAGTCACCCCGACTCAACCGCCTCAACCCCAACCTTATATTAAAACAGCACAATTAGTGGCTGTGGGGGATATTATGATGCACGGTGCTCAAATTAAATCCGGTTATAACCCAACCACCAAAACCTATAATTATGATCACTTTTTTACTGAAGTTAAAGGGATTTTATCTTTTGGAGATTGGATTATTGCCAACTTAGAAACCACTTTATCCGGCCCAGAAACAGGATACACCGGATACCCTTTATTCAATGCCCCAGATTCCTTAGCAGATGCGATTAAAAAAGCAGGATTTAATATTATCTCAACGACTAATAATCATTCTTTAGATCGAGGAGAAAAAGGAGTTTTAAAAACCTTAGAAAAGGTTAAAAAACGCGGATTAATTCCTGTAGGAACCGCTGCATCTGCTGAAGAATCGGCTAAAATTGTTATTGTTGAAAAAAACAATATTTCAATGGCGATTTTAGGTTATAGCTACGGAACAAACGGTATCCCTATTCCTAAAGGCAAAGATTATTTAGTGTCTCTAATTAATCCTAAAAAGATGATTCAAGATATTGACAAAGCTCGTAAAACAGGGGTTGATATTGTCACTGTTATCTTACATTTTGGCTTAGAATATCAACGACAACCTAACGCGGAACAAAAAGCCTTAGTGAAACAATTAGTGAATGCTGGGGCTGATATTATATTAGGAAGTCATCCTCATGTTGTCCAACCTTATCAAATCTTTGAAAAAACTGAAGAATCAGGAAAGCTTAAAAAAGCCGTTGTGATCTATTCTATGGGAAATTTTATTTCTAATCAACGGGAAAAATATCGAGATTTAGGCGTTATTTTTAAAGTCAATCTTTCTAAGAGATTTCCTGATGAAACCACCGAAATTAAAGATGTTAAAGCTATCCCCACTTGGGTACATCGGTATTGGAAAAATGGAAAATATCAGTTTCGGATTCTTCCCATTGAACAAGTGTTAAAAACCCGAAAAGATCCCTTATTATCAACCTCAGATTATCAACAGTTAGAAACTGACTTAACAAACATGAAACGGCATCTCAATTCTTTTCAAGAGAAATCACAGTAAAAAAAATTTTTTCACTAAATTAGGTTTAAAATGATCGAAAAAAGCCATAATCCTAAAACTTATATTTTGTAAAAATTATTGAGATTTGCTAGAACAATTTCAAATCTGTTGTAATATTTTATTGTGGGAGTTGGGTCTCCCAACCCAAATTCCTAGACGGTTAGGGAACCTAACCCCTACAGTGATTGTTTACAAATAAAATAGGATTGCTATATAAGTACCCAAACATAATGATTAGCAAATTTCTGATTCCCTGTTTCCTGTTAAGCTGTTCCCTTTCTCAAGTCGGTCATTGATTTTACACAGCTACTTATATATATTAATTTTATGAATATTATTGACATTCTCAAACAAGATTATCAACAATTTCCCGAAAACCAAAGTTATCAGATTTATGCCGATAACGTTTATTTTGAAGACCCCATGAATCACTTTAACGGGTTAAAACGTTATCAACAAATGATCGGATTTATGAAAACTTGGTTTTGGGATATTCAACTCGATTTACATCATATTACCCAAACCCAGAATTTAATTGAAACTCGGTGGACACTGAGTTGGACAACTCCCCTTCCCTGGAAACCCAGAATTTCGATCTCAGGACGCAGTGAACTAAAATTAAACCCTAATAATCTGATTGAAAGCCATATCGACTATTGGGACTGTTCGCGCTGGGACGTGGTGAAACAGTTATTCTTGCTGAAAACCCGGTGAACTACCGCAGACCAATCCTACCGGATTCGGTGTGGGCTTCTGATTTCATCGCCCGATGCCCTTTCACCTTGCGGTTATCCGGTCTTACACAGACTCCCTCAGCAGAGACGGGGTTCCCTCCGCCTTTAAGAATTCTGATGCCTTCATTCCTGATATTCAGTGAAGCGTTTTCGTCACGGTCATGGTGAGTATGACAATTAGGGCAATCCCATTCTCTAATATTTAGAGGTAACTCATCTACAACATGACCACAACTCGAACAAGTTTTGGAACTGGGGAAGAAACGATCAATTTCTACAAGCTTCCCACTTCTTTGTTGAAGCTTGTAATCCAAGAAATTGATAAACATTCCCCATCCGACATCAGATATTGACTTAGATAGCTTTTGGTTTTTAACCATTCCCTTGACATTGAGGTTTTCAACGACAATTACTTGGCTTTCGTTTACCAATTTTCTTGATAATTTATGCAAGAAGTCTTGGCGGGAATTAGCGATTCTCTCATGAACCTTAGCTACCTTTTTTCTGGATTGCTCTCTCGCAGAACTACCTTTGGTTTTTCGAGAGAGTTTTTTCTGTTTTCGGGCTAAATTTTCCTGGTGACGGTTTAAATGTTTCGGATTGACATATTTAGTTACGCTTTCTCCATCATGAACAATCGCGAAATCTTTTAAACCGAGATCAATTCCAATAACTTTGTTACCTGACTCCTTGACTTCACTTCCTTCTACTTCACATAGAATTGAAGCAAAGTATTTATTAGTCGAAGTCTTGGAAATTGTTACGGTTTTAATCTTCCCTTGGATCTCTCGGTGAAATACGGCTTTAATTTTACCAATCTTAGGGACTTTTAGGTATTCACCATTAACAGTAACACTTTGGGGATACTGAATTGATTGTTTATGGTGTTTAGACTTGAAATTAGGGAATTTAGCTCGTCCTTCAAAAAAGTTTTTGTAAGCCCTGTCTAAGTTAATAGCTACACATTGGAGAACCGATGAGTAGCAATCTTCCTTGAGCCAAGGATATTCTTTTTTGAGTTGAGGGAGCATTCCCTTATAAGATGCTAATTTTAGGCTTTTGCCAGTTTCTTGATAGTGCTGAATACAGGCATTTAAAGCCAAATTCCAATACCATCTTGCACAGCCAAATGACTTAGCTAACACTAATTCCTGTTCGGGTGTTGGGTAGAGTCTAACTTTTGTAGCCTTCAGCACTTTGAATCACCTCCTTTTCTCTTCCAATACCATCGAGATCTAGCTTTGAGTAATTGAGTTAACCATCTTAAATCTGTAACATCTCGGAAACTTAGACAAGAGTTCTCTGAT
Organism: Planktothrix sp.; assembly: GCF_046067725.1. Taxonomy (NCBI): domain Bacteria; kingdom Bacillati; phylum Cyanobacteriota; class Cyanophyceae; order Oscillatoriales; family Microcoleaceae; genus Planktothrix; species Planktothrix sp. Next base: position 3,297 of record NZ_JBJUDF010000237.1, on the reverse strand, counting down.
TACTTAAGTTCTTTTTACTGGAAAGATGTTTTTTGGAAGGGTTCTCCTGAAGGTCGCTAGTTGTGGTGGAGTTACTATTTCTACCTTGAGACAATACATTGAAAATCAAAATCAACCCGATTCCGATAAATCCTGACTGCAATTCATCCCACACTGCCCTACCGGGTCAGACGTGGGGCTTCTTGCGGAAGATGTTAAAGTTAAACAATGTAAACTAATTTTAAGCTTAACATCGTATGCGCGTAATTCTCATGACGGGTAAAGGTGGCGTCGGTAAAACCTCCGTTGCAGCAGCAACCGGGTTACGCTGTGCCGAGTTGGGACATAAAACCTTGGTGCTGAGTACCGACCCCGCCCACTCCCTCGCCGATAGCTTTGATATGGAGTTGGGACACGAACCCCGCCAAGTCCGACCCAACCTATGGGGGGCTGAACTGGACGCTTTAATGGAACTCGAAGGCAACTGGGGGGCAGTGAAACGCTATATTAGTCAGGTATTACAGGCGCGAGGACTTGACGGCGTACAAGCCGAAGAATTAGCAATTTTACCGGGGATGGATGAAATTTTCGGTTTGGTGCGGATGAAACGCCATTATGATGAGGGAGATTTTGAGATTCTAATTATTGATTCTGCCCCAACGGGAACCGCCTTGAGATTATTAAGTTTACCAGAAGTGGGCGGTTGGTATATGAGAAAATTTTACAAACCGTTACAAGGAATGTCGGTGGCGTTACGTCCCCTATTTGAACCGATTTTTAAACCTTTGACGGGTTTTTCATTACCGGATAAAGAAGTCATGGATGCCCCTTATGAATTTTATGAAAAAATTGAAGCCTTAGAAAAGGTGTTAACGGATAATATGCAAACCTCGGTGCGTTTAGTAACAAACCCTGAAAAAATGGTGATTAAGGAATCTTTACGCGCCCATGCCTATTTAAGTTTGTATAATGTTTCGACGGATTTAGTCATTGCTAATCGCATTATTCCTGAAGAAGTCACTGATCCCTTTTTCACCAAATGGAAAGAAAATCAACAACAATATCGTCAAGAAATCCATGATAATTTTACCCCCTTACCTGTTAAGGAAGTTCCGTTATTTTCTCAGGAGTTATGTGGATTTGAAGCGTTAGAACGGTTAAAAGAGACGTTATATGCAGATGAAGATCCCAGCCAAGTTTATTATAAAGAAAATACCGTTCGAGTTGTGGAGGATAAAAATCAATATACCTTAGAATTGTATTTACCCGGAATTCCCAAAGAACAAATTCAACTCAATAAAACTGGAGATGAACTGAATATTAGAATTGGCAATCATCGCCGGAATTTGGTATTACCTCAAACTCTCGCTATGCTGCAACCTTCTGGGGCAAAAATGGAAGATGATTATTTGAAAATTAAGTTTGCCAATGGGGTAAAAGTTTAACGAGATTAGGTGCGTGTGCGATCGCTGACGCACCCTACTGTTTAATCTTTATTTGTGCTTAAAATTATCAACAAAGGGTTCAAATACTGATAGTAATTGCGGTTGACTGACCACTAATGTCGGATAGGATTGAGTTCCATAATTTCGCCCAATTTCTAAGGGGAAAGGTTCACCAGAAAGAGGACACCAAACCGCACCTGCGGCTTTAACAATCACCCAACTTCCGGCGATATCCCAAATTTTAGGAGTGGCTTCAATACCTCCTAACGTAGCACCCAGGGCGACAGTCAGAAAATTATACGCCGCCATCCCTAACATCCGAATTTTACAAGGAAGATGAGGTGCGATCGCTACACTCCGAGAACATAAGTTAAAAAAGTGATTAGAAGTTAAAGGATCAGAACTCGCATGAATGGGTTGACCATTTAAAAACGCTCCGTCTGAACCCGTTAAACTTGATGACCCGAACCAAAACCCATGAAAGGTTTGGTTTAAAGGCGGTAAATGAATTAAACCAAAAACTGGGATTCCTTGATAAAGTAATCCTACAGAAATCCCCCAAATCGGAATTCCTCTAGCGAAATTCGTCGTCCCATCTAAGGGATCAATAATCCAGCACCAGTCTTGATGGGGAAAAATATGTTCGGCTTCTTCACTGAGAACCCCATGTTCAGGAAAGGTTGCCGCAATGCGAGTCCGAATTTCAAGATCAGCCCATTGGTCAGACCGGGTAACTAAACTCCCATCGGCTTTTTCATCCGCTTGGACAGTCCCGAAATCAAGCATTAACTGATGTCCAACGTCATTGACCGTTGTCGATGCGAAATTAAAAATTTGATCCCAAAAATTACTCATTATTTCCTAGAGTGATGTCAAAATAAAAAACAATCCCAATAAAATCTATTCTGTTAAACGGCTTATGATGCTGAAATCCACCACTCGCCATATCCATATCTATACGGCGGAAATTCAGAATGAAGAGTTAGTAGACAATGAACAAGTCCTCACCTTGGATGTTGATCCTGACAATGAATTTAACTGGAATGACCAGGCGTTGCAACAAGTGTATCGGAAATTTGACGAGTTAGTCGAGTCGTTTAATGGCGAAGACCTGACCGAATATAATTTACGTCGGATTGGATCGGATTTAGAACATCTGGTGCGATCGCTGATCCAAGCAGGTGAAATTAGTTATAACCTCGACTCCCGCGCTGTGAACTATAGCATGGGATTACCTAGAGTTAATAGTTAAGATAGATAAGAGTCTGTACAACAGGCATCTTGCCTGTTAACCACTCACTCTGGGCATCCGTCACGGCTGCTATCACAGTTCTGCTGAGATTCTAAACCGGGTGATCCGGATCAAAACTTGAAACCTCAGATTGAGCGTTAGGCGCTGAGGATTGTTTTTGCGATCGCTGACGTTGTAAAAATTGTTTCATGGACACTTGACGGTTACTCATGAATCGACTCCAAGAACCGGGAAAAAACTGATCCATTGTTTCAATTAATGCCCAAACCTCCAAATTAATCATTTGGTAGTAATGACCGTGAGACTGTTTTAATTGAGTCAGCCGTTCATTAATTTCCAAATCAGGTAAGAATTTCGGGTCATCAGGAGAATGACTCATGAGGTGAGTATCCTTAAATAAGGTTAGTTCCCAATCAGTGATAATGATGACAATGAGCCATAATTTTTCAAATGGGGCATCTTGTATTTTCAATTGTGAGTCTATCTTAATCGTCGTGAGAGGACTCCCGCCGAGCGCGTCAGCTTGGCGGTGAGATGAATCACGACAAAATAAAAGCATGAGCGGTAGCGAATACGATTTAATTGATATAGATAGAGGTTGCACAAAAACCAAATAAATGT
>NZ_JBJUDF010000236.1:0-4796 GCF_046067725.1 Planktothrix sp. | reverse complement strand
CTCGCCCCATGCGTCCTCCTGCCCGATATCGATAGGGAATAGCCTTATCAGTTAGCATCAGTTTAGGTGGGGGAAAATCCGGGTGTTGAGGATAGCGAAAGGATAACCGATTTGAACCCCAAACCCCCGGCGTAATTAAGGCAAATGCGGTTTGAATCGGTTGATTTAATAGTTTGATTAAGGGATGATTTTCATCCAAAGTCAAACTATTAATTTCAACCACATGATTTTCCCCACCAAACCGATACCAACCCGACGGTAATTCATGGGTAGAAAGATACACTAAACAAGCTTCTTGATCCAGTTGAACCGCATATTCTAAAAATAAGCCATCCTCCGCTTGAACTTGCCGTTGTTGCTTTTGAATTTTGGGGTGCAGAATTGGCACAAATTTCCAAGGAGTTTTGGCAATAGCACCACTTTCTTTAACTTGTTTAGCCGTACGATTCCAAGCAACAATTTCTTGCCAAAAATAATCCGGTTCTAACTCATAATCTTTATCTTTAACCACCCATTGATCCGTTTTAATTTCCCAGTCTTTTGTGCCTTGATCACTAATTAATTTAGTGTTAGGAATCGGCAAATAAAAATTTTTTTGTTGTAGCCTTTTTTCTTCTGACCAAAATGGCCCAGCTACATACAAATTATCCCGCAATTCCTCTGGATGGGTAAACGGATTAACTTTATTAGCACTGAAAAATAGACCGGATAAAGTTGCAGCATCCGGGGGGAATTTTTCACGGGAACGACCCACTAAATTCTCAGGAGATAAAAAACCCCCTGAACTGCCATACATTAACCCTAATGGGTGAATTGTAATCAAGTATTTAAACATCCTATTTTCCCCTATGGTTCAACGGAACTACACAATTGCCAACCCACTAGAATTAAATTCTCAATCCACTGTAATAAGCTGGTTGGGGAGGTATTCCCGACTAATTTTTGTTGATTTTTTAGGATCATCTCTCCTGAATTTTGAAAGTAAATATTCATCAATGCTAGAGCTAATTTGTAATCAGGATTTTTAGATTTAGGCTCAATAGAATGCCGTGCTTTCAATTGCGCTAAATCGCTATAAACCTGACTCCAATTTTGCCCACCATTGCGATCGCGATATTGGTTTAATAGAGATAAATGTTCCCAAGGACAAGTCCATTGAACAGATTGACCACTATTAAATACAATTCTCAAAGTAACTCGATCTCGACCTAAAGATTTTGCTTGTTTTTCCGCCTCTCGACAATGTTGTAAAACATCCCGTTGGGGAACACTATGACCCGCCCAAACAAATCCCACACTTAAAGTAATTTCTTGTTTGTGGGTTTTCCATTCATTATTTAACTCCATTAACCACTTTAACGCTCGTTGAGGGGGAATCGGTTGATTTGGGTTTTTACTATAAATAACCCCTAAAAAATCATCTCCTCCTGCATAAATAACCCGACCTAAATCCGAGGGGAATTTTTGCATAAAATCCCGTCCCCAAGTTCGCATCGATTTACTAAAAGATTGAAGTCCGTGATCTCCACTTTGATCAGCAATCTCTTTGAGTTTTTTACCGACTTTATCTCCATCTCCCATGAACCATCCCGTCCATTGTCCTGAGTGATTTTGTTCGGGATCAGGTTTCCGTTCTAAATCGGTAAATCGTTTTAAGGCAGGGATTTGTTCAAAGCTGCGACGGATTTCATAGCGAGTAATTAAACGCTTCACTAATTCAGGAATACTTAAGCGTTCATGGGGGTCAAGAAATTTGCCTTCAACCAGTTGTTCGTCTTCACCAGAAATCGAACGAGAAGGAGTTTCTAAAACCGTTGCTAATTGGGCATAAAACGATTCAATTTTAGCATTTTCATCAGAATGTTTTAGGGTTTTAGGATTACGGCTACCACTGCCTAATCCCGGCCATGCAATGGCATCAATTCCGGTTAAACTCGAACTTTCTCCAATCCAATTAATTCCCGTCCAATTGCGAGAAAGTTTGCGAGTTTCCAGGTCTTCCATGGCTTCTGGAATGCTATTTCCTGACCCCCAAAAAATTTCCCAAGTATGGGTTCCCCACATTTCCCAATCTCGATGCCAATGATAGAAAAAATCAGGAGAATGTTCAGGAATATTGTGTTCAATCCATTGTTTACATTCCGATAAAATAGCTTTCCAAGCTCCTAATAAAGTGTTAGGAACCCATGCCTCGATCGGATGTTGAGAAAAATCTCCTTTAATTAAAATCCGGTTCGGCATTCCTTGAGCAACATTCACTAACCCAGGAGAAATAATCTCGAGTTGATAGGTTTTTGCCGCTTCCACTAATTGTTGACTGAGATAGGACAAAATAATCGATGCTCCATACAAGTCTCGCAGCTTACGAGATTTTTCAATAAATCCTTGTACGGGTGAAAAGGTAATAACAGCGTAGGTCATAATTTTGACTCGAATGCAACGTTTATCGGCGGTATAAAACGGCATCTGAAACAACCAAAAACCTGAACAATACCGCCTAAATAGAGCAAATCAGTTTTAAAAGTTGGGAACGTCAGTTAATTAGGGCTGTGATGAACGACACTAAATTCTCATCTTACAGATAAATTATTGCTTTGTCAACAGTAAATATACGCATCTTGAGAGTCAAACCTTTAATTGAATGCAACCTTGGACTTTAAAAAATTACATAAAAATCAAGGAAAAAAATACTGCGAATTGGAGTTTCTCGTGTTCTGACTGGAGTTTTAATTTTGTTAATTGAACTATTGCGTAATTTTTCAAATATTTATATTCTCTCTATTCAGACTGTATTTAATCCCTGTACGTGATTCAGGGAATTAATGGCCATAGGGGGAATTTTTTTTGCTAATTTTCCTGATCAGAATTAATCCTTAGAGAAGAAATAGGTGTAGATGCACCCTGATGGTTTTCCTTCAACTTCGGTTGGGGGAATTTTTTTTGCTAATTTTCCTGATCAGAATCAAGCGTTAGAGAAGAAAACAAATGTAGATGCACCCTGATGGTTCCCCCTTAACTTCGGTTGGGGGAATTTTTTTTTGCTAATTTTCCTGATCAGAATTAATCGTTAGAGAAGAAAACAAATGTAGATGCACCCTGATGGTTCCCCCTTAACTTCGGTTGGGGGGTTTTTGTTTTCAAGAAATTGGCACTCAATTCTATCTCAATTAGCAAGACTGTTTTGATTCTAAATTTATTGTAAGGGCGAGAGAACCTCGCCCCTACAGAGGAATGTAACTATTTTTTAGGATTAATCATTTTGATTATTCTTTTTTCTCTTCTTCAATGATGCTCAAAAATTCCTTGAAATTGCAATAAATCCAAAGTAACAATGACAGGTAAACAGGAAAAACATTGTTGTGCGAGTTCTAAACGGTCTTCTCGTTCTAACATCGAAACTAACTTTTTCTGAACACTTAATAAATAACGAACATCATTCGCTGCATAATTTAATTGATCTTCAGACAGGTTACTGGCATTTCCCCAGTCAGAACTTTGGGAGCTTTTATCTAGTTCAACTTGTTCTAATTCTTGAACTAACTCTTTTAATCCATGTTTTCCGGTGTAGGTTCGGGCAAGTTTACTGGCAATTTTAGTGCAGAAAACCGGGTTAACTTCAATCCCTAAATAATAACGAATTGTTGCAATATCAAATCGAGCAAAATGGAAAACTTTAAGGATATTGGGAGATTCTAAAAGTTGTTTGAGGTGGGGTGCTTCTGTTTGACCTTTGGCAATTCTAATGGCTGCAACTTGACCTTTAGGATCACAAATCTGCACTAAGCAAAGGCGATCGCGCCAAGGTAATAAACCCATTGTTTCTGTATCTACAGCTAAAGCTTCTGCGGTTAAATATTCAGATAATAATGCTTCAGAAATATCCTGATCAAAAACTTGAAAATTAGACATATTTAGACTCACGATATAAATTTAAAGCCATGCTTTTTTGACAAAAATCTGAGTAAAATAATACTCTCCTTTGGCATTTTTGACAATCCCAATTCCTGTTAGTTCATAGTTTCCAATCATATTACGTTGATGACCCGGACTTTCAATCCATCCTTTAACAGCTTGTTTTCCGGGGTCAACATAACCGGAATTAAAGGCAACATTTTCAGCAATTTCTTTCCAAGGAACAATCTGACGCACCGCTTGAAATCGAGCTTTTGAACCTCCATGACCAAAGGGAACTTCACCATTAGCCATTGACTGACTATGGATGCGGCATTGTTCACTAATTCTAGGGTCTAGTTTTAACGGAGGTAAATTTCGAGAAGCACGATAATCATTAACTTGTTGATGAACGGATAATTCTAATTGAGCAATATTAGAATTACTAGGGTTGAAAATGGGTGTTACCTCCGGTATAGATTCTGAAATTGTGTTAATTTCTGAGAAGAATGTACAGCCTCCCAATAATATTGTTCCTATTAAATAGAACTTAAACATAGTTTATGGTTTCGAGAGTTTTGTTTTGCCTATAGGGGAAGAAAACGAAACAGAATTCAGGCTTGAAATTTTATCTTTTGGCTCATTAAATGCTGAATTTGGGTTAGGTTGAGAATGTTGAGTGAGGGACAGAAAAGCGACTTGAGCCGCTGCTTGTTCTGCCGATTTAATCGAACGTCCGGTTCCTTCACCCAATTGACGACCTCGTAACCAAACCGTTGCGGTAAAGCGTTCATCATCATTATGAATCTGACGATTTTGCTGTACCTTATATTCCGGTAAAATTTTATGATGGCTTTGTGTCCATTCTTGTAAAGCGGCTTTATAATTCTTGCGCGCTGGGTCAC
>NZ_JBJUDF010000235.1:0-33532 GCF_046067725.1 Planktothrix sp. | reverse complement strand
TAGCTTATCATCTTCGTTTGATTCCCATATCAAGTACAAATCAACCCTGCTGAGGTGAACATTCAGGATGGTTGATCTTCTTTTGGAATCTACAGTCCTTTGATGAAAATGAAAACTGGCTTCTGATCTTTACATAACCCCCTATTTTTAAAATTGAAAAAAAATTTGCCTATATCTCTAAAGAATTGTTAATTTTGATGAGATTTTTTTTATTTAAAAAAATAAAAATTAGCATCGAAGCAAATCAAAAAACTTTTTTTATAATATCCAAAATTTAAGGAATCAAACCATGAAAGTAGGGAACTTGGCGCAGCTTGCAGTCAAGCATATTCGGAGTGACTTCCTAGAAGAATTATACCTCAAAACGGGTTTGGAAACGACTAAACCCATTGTAATTTATGGAATTGTTAATCAGCGCTGCAATTCTAAATGTCGATATTGCGAATACTGGCGATTATCAGAGTATCAAGAAGAAATGACTATTGAGCAGTGGAAAAACGCGCTACTCTCTCTCAAAGCTTATATCGGCACCTATCATATTGAGTTTTCGGGGGGTGAACCCTTTATCAAAAAAGGATTTATCGATCTCTTAGAATTTTGTGATCAACAGCATCTTAAATGGGGAGTGACCACGAATGCCTATTGTTTAACAGAATCTGTTGTTAAACGAGTGGTTGCCGCCCATCCTTTTAATATCAATATTTCCATTGATGCTCACATTTCTGACATTCATGATTATGTCCGAGGAGTTTCTGGTGCTTTAGAAAAAGTCAAAAAACATTTGCAATTTTTATTAGAAGAACGACAAGCTCAAGGTCAAACCTTTCCTGTAATGATTAAATCAACGGTTCATGCTCACAATTTGGATATTATTTCTCAAATGCCGGAATGGGTGCAACAATTGGGAGCAACGGCGATTAATTTCCAACCGGTTGATCGTTGGACATCAGAAACCTATGATGAACTTTGGATTTCTGAAGATCGTATGGAAGAATTGCAAACGGTTGTTGAAAATTTAATTGAACAAAAACGCCAGGGTCTTCCCATTATGAATAGTGAATCTTTGTTGCGAATGTGGCCGGCTCATTTTCGGGAAGAAAAAGCACCTGCTAGTATTGGTTCCTGTCGTGTGGGTTTACGAAACTATTTTATGCGCTCGAATGGAGATGTAGAAGTTTGCTGGTTTTATCCTCCCATTGGTAACGTTAAACATCAAAGTGCACGGGAAATTTGGGAAGGAGAAGAAGCTCAAGAGCGACGTCAACAAACAACCAATTGCGATCGCCTTTGCCTCTACACCTGTTTATCCCAAAAAACATTAGCGGATAAAGTCAAAATGGGATTAACGTTATTAACAAATCGTCAAAATTAGCTCCATTAATCTTCTGTAATCTCTGCTATAGTCTACCTTTGTAGATTATAGCAGTTTTTGAGCAATTTTAAAGGGTTACACCTTCTAAGTCGGCTTCTGTTAATTCATACAAGGATCTTAATTTTTCCAAGGTTTCTGCATCGGTTTCCCAAAATCCTCGACCCTGCGCTTCTAACATTCGACCCACAATATTACGAAATGCTTCGGGGTTTGCTTGTCTTAATTGCTTCGCCATTTTTTCATCTAACGCATAGGTTTGAGCGGCTTGATCATACACCCAATTGTCTTGGAAATTCGTAGTTCCTCCCCAACCCATTAAGGCGGTCATCCGTTGAGAAATTTCATAAGCTCCACCACTTCCTTGATCGACCATCGCTTCAGCCCATTTAGGATTTAATAATTTAGTTCGATATTCAATTCTTAATAAATCTTCTAATTGTCGAGGGGTGGTATCCTTAGAAAAACTTTCAACAAAACTGGCTTTCACTTTTTGACCTTTTTGTTGTTCTGCTGCTCGTTTTAATCCTCCCGTATTCGCATAATATTCTTGAATATCCGTTAAGCCATATTCAACTGAATCAATTTCCTGCACAATATTATCCATTGTTTTTAACAATTGAGTCATCACTTCGGGTCGAGCTTGTCCTTTATCTTGGCGACCATAACTAAAGACATTTCGCCCTTTCCAAGTTTCTGCTAATTCGTCTTTTGATTCCCAATTTCCATCTACAATTTGATCATTGACTAATGAACCAAAATCCCCCGATGGGTTAGAAAATAAACGGGCAGATGGATTTTCAATGCCTTGCGATCGCAACTGTAAGGCGTGTTTTCTAATAAAGTTTTGGTCTTCGGGTTCTTCAATATTTGCTGCCCGTAAAAATAAGTCATCTAATAATTCAATAATATTAGCAAAACTATCTCGAAAAATCCCCGATAAATTCGCTAAAATATCAATGCGAGGATGCCCAATTTTTTCTAACGGTTGTAACTCATAGCGAACAATGCGCCCAGTTCCTTCTTTAACAGGTTCCGCCCCAACTAATTCTAAGATAATTCCTAATGATTCTCCCCGTGTTTTAATCGCATCTAACCCCCATAACATCACCGCTACTGTTTCAGGATAATTCCCGGTTTCTGCTAATTGTTGATTTATAATTTTTTGAGCAATTTCTCGTCCCCTTAAATAAGCTGCTGCCGAAGGCATTCGATAGGGATCTAACGCATGAATATTGCGTCCGGTGGGTAACACTCCTGGGCCATCTCGAAGTAAATCTCCACCGGGAGCAGGAGGAATATATTCTCCATTTAATCCCCTTAATAAATTAGTTAATTCGTCGGAAGTTTGCAACAATAACCCTCGAATTTGAGTTTCTGTTTCTGGAGTTAACTCATTCATGGATTCTGTGGAATAAGCATTAAGATAAGTTGTTAGTTCCTCTTCCGTTGGGTTTTCTCCAAAAATATGTAATCCTGAAGAAAATAATCGCTGTTCTAATGCTTGCAAATAATCATAAATTTTGATAAAATAATTATAGAGAACTTCGACGCTAAATAATCGAGCGTTTTCGATTGTAAAAGCAATGCCTAATTTTTTTCCTTCCTCAAAGGGACAATCGACCTCTAAACCCATATCAACAATTTGCTGACTAATTACATCTTGAAGGGTTGAATTTTTTTGCGGATCTTCTCGATATTCCGCTATTAATTCTCGTAAAGAAACTAATTGTTTATATAGTCCTGCTCGACCATAGGGAGGGACATTATAGGAAATTAACACCCCATAACCTCGACGTTTAGCTAAAATCGATTCTGAGGGATTATTAGCAGCGTAAAGATATAAATTAGGCAGATTTCCGAGTAAAATATCTGACCAAGAATAACCCGTATTTCCTAATGGTGAACCGGGCAACCATTCAACGGTTCCGTGCATTCCAAAATGGACAATAGCATCAGCTTGAAAGTCTTTTTGTAACCATTGATAAAAAGCATTATATTGAGGATGGGGGGTTAAATCTCGTTCAAACATTAACCGCATCGGATCACCCGATAACCCTAAAGGGGGTTGCACCCCGATCCAAATATTGCCGAATTGAATACCTCCAATATGATAATCTTCTCCTAAAGTTTTAATTCCTGTTCCTGTTAAGGATTTCCATTGTTTTTCAACTCGACTTCGTTGTAAATACCCTAACCATTTTTCTAATTTTTCTACATTAACTTGATTAGAAATAACCGACCCATTGTTAAAAACAAAATTTTGTTTTGCTTCTAAGTTTTCATCCGCTTGTTTAACCTTCTGAATGATACTTTCACCCGTTTCTGGTAACTCTCCAACGGTATAACCTTCTGCTTTTAAAGCTTGCAAAACCTTTAACAAACTTTTAGGAACGTTTAATAAAGCGGCGGTTCCTGTTGCACCATATCCAGGGGGAAATCCATATAAAATCATTGCAATTTTTCGATCTTTTGGAGATTTTTGTCGCAGTTTAATCCAACTTTTAACTCGTCCGATTAACCGCTTAACTCGCTCAGGAATTAAATAGATATTTTCTCCGACTAACCCCCCTAACGGAACCGTATCAATAGCACCATCTAATTCGGGTAAAGCATATAAAACCACACTTTGTAAACCGCCTATTCCTTGACGAGTCCATGATAGTAAATCTTGAATTAATAGGGGTGCTGCAATCAAATAAGGAACGTTTTTTACTGTTAAAATTTGTTTAGCAATTTCCACTTGTCGTCCGGCTTCCATTGATCCGGCTGGCCCTCCAACTAACGGAAACCCAATAGTTGAAACAATCGCATCAACCTTTACAGCCTCTTTAGATAAAGATAAGGTTTCTATTTTTCCCTGTTCTCGGTTGTTTAATTCATCGGTTGTCGTCATCCAATCTCTAACCGCAACATGACCTTCAACGCCATTAATAAAAATCGGCAACGGGATTAAATTATCTTGTTGAAAATAGCGAATTAATTGGGGAATATAAGCTTGTTTAGTAATGACGTGCTTGCGATAAAGTAGAATCCCTACAATCGGATAATTAATTGATTCTGGATATTGATGTTGATACCACTCTAAATAAGCCTTTGGAGATTCAAAATAACCGTTATAATCAGGATGTAATAATCCCATATTCGGGGTTTCTACTGGAGGCGGAATTTCACCAACGGTTAACCCTAAATAATGGGTGGCAATTGTCCAAAACATAGCGGCGACATTTTCGGTTCCCCCTGCGTTCCAATACCCATATATAATTAACCAGTTACGCAGGTCTTGAACTTTTTTAACCGGAACAAATTTTAATAATTTTGGCCCCGTTTTGAGAAAACTAATATATCCTGCGAGTTTATCTTCTTCTCGACCACTGGAAAATTTACTGAGAATAAATTGTACAGGTTTGGGCATTCCTTTCGGTTTATCGCCGATTTTAAACGCGCCAATTTGCGTTAAACTCATTAATTCTAAAGCGGATTCAAATACCAAGCGAATGGGAATTTTTTGCACCCGTTCTCGTAACCATAAAACTTGATCATAATCAAAGAGTAAACTCGCAAATAAAACATCAGCATTTTCTAACGCGGCTGCGACAATATCCGGTTCAGTAGAAATAGCGCGATCGCTAAAAACACAAATCTCTAATTCAGGACAACGAGCACTGGCTAATTCGGCTGCGGTTCGATATAAATCAGCATTAAAAGATTCAAACCCAGTAATCAAAACAATTCGTTTCATAATTTTTTTTATTAAAAGATTGGTTTTTATGTCTAGTGTTTTATTATAGCGAATCTCAAATGAAACCTTAATGCTGATACTCTAATCCAGAATCAATAGGTGTTGAATCGTGGTAAAATCTGAACGATCGGTTTTCCGTAGTTTTGAAAAAATGGTCAACGATGCGGCTTCAACTCCGATTTTGATTGCGGGAGTGGATGAAGTGGGAAGAGGCTGTTTATTTGGCCCGGTGGTGGCTGCTGCTGTGATTTTATCGGAGGATGGTATCGCCCAATTAACCGATGCTGGGGTTAAAGATAGTAAAAAATTAACGCCAGGGGTGCGTTCTCGATTAGCAACCCAAATTAAAGCGATCGCGATTGATTGTAAAATCGGTTGGGCTTCTGTGCGAGAAATTGATCGCTTTAATATTTTACAAGCGACATTATTAGCCATGAAACGGGCTATTTTAAAGTTAAATCCTACCCCAGAACTGTGTTTAATTGATGGAAATCAAACCATCCCTCAATTATTCATTCCTCAACAAACGATTATTAAAGGCGATAGTACATCCTTGGCCATTGCAGCCGCGAGTATTGTTGCTAAAGTTTGGCGAGATGAATTAATCATCCGTTTATCTGAAAAATATCCCCAATATGATTTAAAGCGCAATAAAGGTTACGGAACGGTAAAACACCGTCAAGCGATACAAGATTATGGGATAACTTCTCAACACCGTCAATCCTTTAGTTGTTGTCAATTATCCCTACCTTTAGAGTACAATTAAAACCAGGAAAGATTAAACCCTGCGACTTAAAACTTTGAACTAGGAGGATTATTCTTTGTGGAACCGACTTACGAAACGTTAAAACAACAACTGAGTGCATTATCTCAACGCTATACAAATTTAGGCAATCTTCTAGCTGAAGCGGCACAACATCTCAAAACCGCAGGAACTCCCCCTGCAAAAACCTTAATTGATGAACTGATTGCTTATTCTAAAGACTTTAGCGAGATTCAACAAAAATTCATCGCCCAAGGACAAAAAGGTGCTGGTCAAGCCACTTCTGTACAACAGTTACAGAATTTATTACAAAGCTTAACGGCTACACCCGGACATCAAAAAACTCACCTACAAGCTTTAGCAATTTTAGAGCGGGTTTTATCCTTAACTCATAGTGAACAAGCGGAATTTGCACCGTTACAAACAGCAAAAAATCAAGCTCGTGAATTGCAACAATCTATTCCTCAAAAAAACCCGGAATTGCATCCTGTGGCGGAAGCATTAGCCACAGGAAATCATCCGTTAGTCGCGTTAGTTAATTTAGTGGAAAAACAAGACCAATTAGATGATAATCAATGGGCGGTTTTAGAAGAACAAATTACCACCGCCTTTGGTAAATCTCTGGGGGTAGCAATTTCCAGAGGTAAAATTAATTTTATGGTTCAAAAAACCGCCGCAGTTCCTACAGCTAAACCGCCGATTCCTGATATTGTGATCTTGGATGAACCCCAAGGAACCGCTAACCCAGAATTAATTATTGTTCCCAGTATTGATGTAACTAAATTACCCCCAACCATTGATGGGAAAAATATTGTTTTTGGGAAGGCTCCCTTAACGACTAAATTCCAAGGAAAAGCCACTCTTTCTAATCTAAATTTAAAACTTTTAGTGCATTTACAAGGTTTAGGCGATCGCACCTTTACCGCCAGAGAATATGCAGGTACACGGGGTCAAGGACGGCGTTTAGAAGCGTTTCAAATCCAGCTTGATCCTGCCATTCCCGGTTTAAGTTTACGCTACATGGCTCATATCGCGACCATTGGAGATACCCCCTGGATTCCTGAAGGTCAATTAGTGGGAGAACGAGGTAAAAATCGACAAATCGAAGGATTAGCCATTGAACTCATTGGCCCAGAATCGACAAACTACACCGTTTTCTATACCGCCCATGTCCAGAATAAAGGCGATGTTCCCGTTTGTACCAACGGTCAATACTGTGGAACTAAAGGTCAAGGTCTACGGGTAGAAGGGATTAAAGTTTGGATTGAAGCCAAATCATAAACCTAAGACCGTTTCTTGGGTAACAAATTCGGTAAAAATCAGCCAAAGATTATTAATATTGGGGGCTATCATTCTTTGATTGTGGGTCAAGGAATGATAGTCCTTGAACGGCTTGTGGAGCCAACTAATGCTACAATCACTTGAACAGGTCAGGGTAAAAAACCTATCTAAACACCCTAATAACCGCACAGATTAAAGCTATACTTTACACTCAGCACATCCCCTTGTGTTTAGCTGGCACTGTCAAGTTCATGAATTCAGAAGAAAATCAAATCCGAGATCAAAACGACCCCCTAAGCGAGAATGCTTCTTCCTTCACAGAACCCTCTAATCCAGAAATTGGAGGGAACCCTAGCAATATGAATCCTTCACCCATTGCTGACCCTTGGGACACTAACGACCTGTCAACCCCTGAACCTGTCGCAACGCCCACAACTTCACCAACCCTCTCAGAACGTCTGGTGTCAGAACCCATCGCAGAAGTCACCACTGAGTTAGGTCAACGGGTGAAAACCTTACAGCGTCAAGAACAAGAACTTCAACAAAAAATTGCTGAATTACAGGCGACCAACGCCCGAATGCAGCAGGAACAATTAGCCTTAACTCAGTCGATGGGAAAATTAATCTCCTCGGCGCTCGACCAATTAGAACAACGCAAACAAACCTTACAAATTGAAGTCGAAAAACTCGAACGGCGTCGCGATCGCATTCAAAAAGAAATGCGAACCACTTTCGCCGGAGTGTCCCAAGAACTCGCGATCCGGGTACAAGGATTTAAAGATTATTTAGTCGGGAGTTTACAAGATTTAGTCGCCACGACCGAACAATTAGAATTGTTACCGGAAACGCCTCCCCAACCGCCTGTACCAGAGGTGATCCCCTCTTCCCAACCTTCCCCACCTTCCCCACCTTCCCCACCCCGACGGGGTAACAATGGTGATAATTCCCCAAATCCCCCAATTCCTCAATTTTCAGAACAAGGATTTCAGGAACAAACCCAGAGAATTCGCCAACTCCTCGATCAATATCGCACGTCTCCCGATTATTATGGTGCTCCTTGGCAATTACGACGCACCTTTGAACCCATCCACGCCAAACGAGTTTCTAATTGGTTCTTTACCCAAGGGGGACGGGGTGCATTACGCACGATGGGAAGCCGTTTACAAAATATTTTGGTCGCTTCAGCAACAATTTCTGTGCTGAGAAATTTGTATGGAAACCGCTTAAGAACCTTAGTTTTAGCCAATAGTCCCGAACGTTTGGGAGAATGGCGACGGGGATTACAAGATTGTTTAGGAATTGATCGCCGAGATTTTGGGCCAGAACAAGGAATTGTATTATTTGAAGAACCGGAAGTGTTATCTCAAAAAGCGGATCGCTTGGTGAAAGAAGGACGCTTACCTTTGATTATTATTGATGATATGGAAGACAAAATTAGTTTATCGTTACTGCAATTTCCCCTCTGGTTAGCCTTCGCCCCCGATCCCCAAACCCTACAACAACAACCGATTGAACGGTTTTAAAAAGTAATAATTAATGGGTTTCGGGTTTCGGGTTTCAGGTTTCAGGTTTCAGGTTTCAGGTTTCAGGCTTCAAAAGCTAATAATTCCCCCCCTGCTCCCCCTTCTCCCCCTGTTCCCTGTTCCCTGTTCCCTGTTCCCTAATTCTATTAAATGGTGTTTAAACATGATTGAATGGTTATTAATTAATACAGGATTATTAGTAATCGCTTATTTCTTAGGTTCAATTCCAACGGGATATGCCATTGGACGTTGGTTTTATAATGTTGATATTCTGGCGGAGGGTTCCGGTTCGACAGGAGCTACTAATATTCTCAGAACCTTGGGAAAATTGCCCGCATTATTGGTTTTAGCAATTGATATTTTAAAAGGAACATTAGCTGTTCTTCTGGTGTTTTGGGTTTATTCCCTATCGGTGATGGCTGAACTCGCAACAACCGCCGGAATTCAGCAACTTGATATTTGGCAAAATTGGACTGCGGTTTTAGCCGGATTAATTGTTGTTTTGGGTCATACAAAATCCATTTGGATTGGTTGGAGAGGCGGAAAATCTGTGGCTTCAAGTTTAGGAATTTTGTTAGCATTAGATTGGAAATTAGCCTTAGCAACATTAGGAATTTTTGCCTTAGTTTTAGCCATTTCTCGAATTGTTTCCTTGAGTTCGATTTCAGGAGCCATTGGCATTGCAATCTTAATGATAGCAACCGGAGAACCTCAACCCTATCAAATTTTTGCGCTGGCGGGAGGACTGTATGTGATTTGGCGACATCGAAGTAATATTGATCGGATTCTCAAAGGAACAGAACCGAGGGTTGGCGAAAAATTAACCACCCCCGTTGAATCTTGAACTCAACTTGAAAATTCTTGGTTAAAATCAAGTCAACCCTCCTTTGAAATTCTATCTTTCGATAGAGAACTTATTCCTGTTCAAACAGCGATCAGGTGCGAATCCAGATTATGGAATCAGGGAGTATTATGATGGCATCTCTATCTCGTCTGTTTCGATTCAATCCAAACGCACCTAAACTATCCTTGCGGGTTGTTTTTGTCGTTCCGTTTCTGCTCCAAATTTTTGCATCGGTGGGATTAACCGGATGGTTATCTTTTCGCAATGGTTCCAACGCCGTTAATGATTTAGCGACTCAATTACGAGTTGAATTAAGTAACCGAATTTTACAGGAACTCAATACTTATTTAGAAACGCCTCATATTGTCAATCAAATCAATGTTGATACCTTAAAAATGGGATTAATTAATCTCAATAATACATCCTTGATGGAACGGTATCTGTGGAATCAATTAAAACAATTTAAAACCACCAGTTATATTGGAATTGGATTGCAAAATGGCTATTATATTGGAGCCAATCGCAACGATGATGGCACCATTGAATTTGATATTGTTGATCAAAGAACCGCCGGAAAATTTGAAAAATGGTTAACGAATAATCAAGGCGATCGCAGTCAATTATTAAGTGTACGAAAAAATTATGACCCCAGAGTTCGTCCTTGGTATGAAGCCGGAGTGAAAGCAGGAAAACCCGTTTGGAGTGAAATTTATGCTTATTTCGGTTCCAGAGTCCTTGTGATTTCGGCTAATCAACCGATTTATAATCAAAAAAAACAACTGTTAGGGGTAGCGAGTACCGATTTAACTTTAGAACGCATTAGTCAATTTCTCAATAACTTAAAAATTGGCAAAACCGGACAAACCTTTGTCATGGGAAAAAACGGGTATTTAGTAGCAACATCTACCTTAGAAGAAACCTTTATTGTTCATCAGAAAGAGAAGGAAACGGAACGAATTCAAGCGGTTAATAGTAGCAATCCGTTAACTCAAGCTACCGCTCGTTATTTACTAAAATCTTTTGTTAATTTAGATCAAATTCAACAACCGACTCAACTTACTTTTGATCTGAACGGGAAACAACAATATTTACAAGTCACCCCCCTATCGGATAGTCGAGGAATTAATTGGTTAATTGTTGTTGTGGTTCCAGAAAGCGATTTTATGGCAGAAATTAATGCCAATACTCAAACGACTATTTTATTATGTTTAGTGGCATTATTATTCGCTACATTATTTGGAATTTATACCTCCCGTTGGATTAGTACCCCAATTTTACGTCTGAGTCAAGCGAGTCAAGCGATCGCAGGTGGAGAACTCGATCAACAAATTCCGGTAGAACCGATTCAAGAATTAAGCATTTTAGCGAATTCTTTTAATACAATGACTCAACAGTTAAAAACCTCTTTTAACGAGTTAGAAAAAAACAATGCCGAATTAGAACAACGAGTGGAAGAACGAACGGCAGATTTAAGGTTAGAGAAAGAACGTTCAGAACAATTATTATTAAATATTTTACCCGAAGCCATTGCAGAACAACTTAAACAAGATACAAAAGCCATCGCATCAGCCATTGAAGAAGTTACGATATTATTTGCCGATATTGTGGGATTTACCCCGCTTTCGTCTCAAGTTCCTCCGATAGAATTAGTCAGTCTTCTTAATGAAATGTTCTCGATTTTTGATCATTTAGCAGAACAACATGGATTAGAAAAAATTAAAACCATTGGGGATGCTTATATGGTGGTCGGAGGTTTACCGTTACCTAAACTGAATCATGCAGAAGCGATCGCCGATATGGCTTTAGAAATGCAAGCTGCTTTATCTCAATTTCAAGCACCTTTAGAAAGATTTAATATCGGATCTAAATTTCAAATTAGAATTGGAATTAATACGGGTTCTGTCGTCGCAGGTGTGATTGGAATTAAAAAGTTTATTTATGATTTATGGGGAGATGCGGTTAATATTGCCTCTCGCATGGAATCTTCCGGTGAACCCGGACGCATTCAAGTCACAGAAGCCACTTATGAACGAATTAAAAATCAATATATTTTTGAAAAACGGGGTAAAATTCCCATTAAAGGAAAGGGAGAAATGATGACCTATTGGTTAGTTGGAAAGAAATAAAATGTTTCTATATATCTTGTCCAGATTGACAAACACAACAACTATTAAGTCGTTGAGCTTTGGCTTGATAGAGAGATTGATCAGCCCGATCAAAAATATCCTCAATGCGGGTATCCTGGGAATCAGAAATGGCGATCCCAATACTCACGGTCATGTGTAAATTCCCTTTTTCTGTAGGGATGGATAAATTAAAAATTAAATAGCAAATCTCTTGAGCCATTTTAACGGCATCTTCCAGAGTAGTTTCAGGCAATAATAGTACAAATTCTTCCCCACCATAGCGCCCAAAATGATCAACATCTCTAATATTATTCCTAATCACAGATGTGAACTGTATTAAAGCATGATCCCCAATCAGATGACCATAATCATGATTAATCTTTTTAAAATGATCTAAATCTAATAGTAATAAAGAAAAGGTTTTTCCGGCTTGAATTGAAGACTCAAATTCGGCTTCAGCGACTTCAAAAAAGCGACGACGATTTAACACTTGAGTCAAGGGATCAAGTTGAGCTAACTGTTCGAGTTGTAATAAGGTATTTTTTAAAGTATCGGTGGTGTGTTTTAAGGTTAAGTGAGTTTTTACCCTTGCTAATAATTCATTTTTAATATAAGGTTTGGTAATATAATCAACAGCCCCGGCTTCAAAGGCATCAATTAAATGATCTTGTTCATGACTAGCGGTGAGAAATATAATTGGAATATCTTGAAAGAGAGGATCATTTTTTAGGGTCTTACAAACCTCTAAACCATCCATTTCAGACATCATTAAATCTAATAAAATTAAATCCGTTTTATTGTTTTTAATCCGTTCAAACGCTTGTAAACCACTGGTGGCAAAAGTGGTATTATATCCAGCATCATCAAGCATTTTACCCACTAATTTAAGGTTATGGGTAATATCATCGACAATTAATATTAAGAAATTTTCCGGTATCAATGTATTGAGTTGCATTAATTAAAATCCTTCGTGTTCAGAAAGTGTTAAAGTTTTTCGGATATTCGGAAAAGACTCAACTGTTTCAGGAATATGATCCCAATCAAAAGCTTCTAATTGGCTTTCTAAGGTTTCTACATAATTTAATAACGGTTGATATTGATATTGTTGCCCCCAAGTTGATAAGCGTTGAACAAAATGCTGTAACTCTCTAGTTTTTAAGGTTTTCCGTAAAGAATTCCAAACCTGTTCTTCTTCTTGCTGGAGTTTGAATAGCAGTTCTTGACCGTTCACAGTTCCAGGGATTAATTGGGGAGGTGCGACAATTTCTTGCGTTGGTTTTTCTGGCAATAACTGAGTCGAGTTTTCAGGATCAGCTTGAGGTAAATATTGTTTCATTTCGGCGACTAATTGCGGTAAGCTAATCGGTTTGCGCAGAAATCCTTGGTCAAGAGATTTGACTTCTACCTCTTCTTGATTGTGACAAGATGCCGTTAAAATAATGATCGGAATTTGCCGGGTTTTTTCATCTTGCTTGAGCACTTGAGCGACTTCATGTCCATTCATGTCTGGCATTCTTAAATCTAGGAAAATTAGATCAGGTTGATGAACCTTCGCCATCTGAATTGCTTGTTTTCCATCACTGGCTAAAAATAATAAATGATGACTATCTGCAAAGTATCCTTGAATTAATTCTTGATTTGAAGCTACATCATCCACTGCTAAAATTGTACTCGGCTTAAATTGATTCAGATTGCGATCTTGATAGGAATTTAATTTTAAGGAAATCGGCTTGGTTACCACAGAAATTTCTGGAAATACAAAGGTAAAAATACTACCTCGTTTCAATTGGCTTTGAAGCAATACTGTCCCCCCCATCATTTGAGTTAAACGTTGAGTAATGGCCAATCCTAAACCTGTTCCTCCATACTTACGATTACTTTGTCCGGAACTTTGAACGAAGGTTTCAAAAATACGAGTCTGCTGATGAGGTGCAATCCCAATTCCTGTATCCTCAATGGTAATTTCTAACCAAATTTTTTCGCCGTTAAAAGCATAATAGGATTGACTACGGGCCGAGAGAGTAATAGATCCCTGTTCCGTAAACTTGATGGCGTTCCCGACAACGTTAAACAGAATTTGACGTAATCGGATTTCATCAATATAAATCAATTCGGGAACATGATCATCAATTTTGATCTGTAAAATTAATCCTTTTTCTGCCGCTTTGTACTGAAAAATTTGTTGCATTTCTTGAATCAGTACCCGCAAGTTAACGGGGATATAATCCAGTTCTAGCTTTCCTGCCTCAATTTTAGATAGATCCAGAATATCATTAATTAAGGCTAGTAAGGTTCGACCTGCATTACTGACAGTGTTTAAATAAGAAAGTGCTCTAGGCTCATGAATCACGGGTTGTAACAAATCCGTAAATCCTAAAATTGCATTCATGGGTGTACGAATTTCATGACTCATATTAGCCAAAAATTCACTTTTAGCTTGGTTTGCCATTTCTGCTTCCCGTCGAGCTTGTTCGAGAGCGATATTTTTTTGGCTAAGTTCTTGACTGCGACAGGTTTCTTGTTCAAGTAAACTGGCTAATTCTTGTTCTAAAACTTTGCGATCCGTAATTTCAATTAAATATCCCAGCATTTCCACAACATTTCCCACTTCATCTCGAATTTTTCTTAACTGAGTAAAAAACCAACTATAGGTGCCATCGGCTTTTAACCAGCGATATTCATGGGTATAAAAATCTCCGGTAAATTTAGTGGTTAAGTTGGTTAAAACTCGGTCTACATCATCAGGATGAAGATGCTGAATCCAAAAGCTAGAATCTTCTAAAAAAATTTGCGGTTCATATCCAAAAATCTCCTTAACATTTTCACTAATAAAGCTAATGGGATAATTGCCTTCTGGGTAACAACTTAAAATAACAACGGGAGAATAATTGAGTAAGAAGTTTAACCGATCACTGGTTTCTCTTAATTCTAATTCAGCTTTTTTGCGATCGCTCACATCTAAAAGCACACCTTGCCAAGCAATATCTCCATTGTCTCGACATTCAGGACGGGAGACTTCTTCCACCCATTTTAAAGCACCATTGGGCATTTGATATCGAAACTGATAATACAGTGGGCTCAGGGTCGCTGCACTCCTTGAAATTGCTGTTTTATATTTCTGGTAATCTTCGGGATGAAACCCTGCTTTTAACGGTTGATGATTATTGATTAATTCGTTGGCGCTCAAGCCAAATAGTTCAGCACAACCATCACTAATATATTCAATAAAATTTGAACCATCTGGAGGTTGTATATAGGTATAAATTGCCCCTGGAATATTATCAGCAACCGCTTTTAACTGTGCTTCTTTTTTGCGTAATGTTTCCTCTATTCGTTTGCGTTCAGCAATATCAAAGGTCATTCCTAAAATTTGTTGAACTTCTCCATTTTCACCTAAAAGCGGAACATATTTAATAATTACTATATAAGGTTCTAATTCTCCTAGTTGCAGGGTAAATTCTCCAATTTGCACCGTTTTTGTAGCAATTGCCTGATGCAATAATGGGAGATATTTAGAATACAATTCGGGCGGATAAACATCCTCATCTCGATGACCAATAAAGCGTTCGATGGGAATTTTAGTACATTCCGATGTTCGTTGATTAACATATTCAAATCGACGTTCTGAATCATAGATTACGAACACATCAGGAGCGTGTTCTACAGTTAAAGAAAACAGTTCTTGATTGTGTTTAAGTGCATTTTCAGCTTCTTTTAGATCCGTTAAATCTTGCATACTAGCTAGAATTCCACAGATATTATTTTGTTCATCTAAATAAGGGATATAGCAGCGCCTTAAATAGCGTTTTCCAACAGTATCCAGATCCACCCATACATCATTTTGAACGATTTTCCCTGTTAAACATTGATCCAAAGCAGGTTTGATCGTTTTCTCAAAAACTTCAATCCCTAAAGCGTCAGCCACAGAATAACCCATAATGGCTTCTATCGGTTGATTAATCAGTTTTGAGTAAGCCGGATTGGCAATTTGATAAATATAGTTTTGATCGAGTAAACAAATTGCATCCGCCGTCATCGCCACAATTCGTTCATATCGTCTGAGGGATTCTTCATAATATTTGCGATCGCTAATATCTTCAACAATATAAGAAAACCGAGGACGATTGTTTTCTGATAAACCAATATAAGACACCGTTGCTGATAACCATTTCTTTTTCCCATCAGGTTGATCATATTGAAACTCAAATTTGACAGGTTTTCCTAAACGTTGACTTTCTCGATAATGATTCATCCAATCTTGAAGCAGAGGATTATTTATACCGATTTGACTAACAAATTTATGGGAAATTTCCTCACTTGTTTTCCCTAAAAATTGAGCGGTTGCTAAATTGACTGAAAGATGTAAAACATCCGTTGCAAATAGTTCAACAACACCCATCATCATTGGAGAACAATTATAAAAACTATTCAGAATTTCTTGTTGTTCTTTGAAAGCAGATTGGGTTTCTTGACTTCGATCTAATTCTTGCCTTAAGCGTTCATTAGTTTGTTTTAATTCAGCCGTGCGTTCTTGAATTTTAACTTCTAATTCTCGATTAGCTTTTTGCACTTGTTCGAGTAACGTAGCTTGTTGAATTCCTAAAGCTATATGAACTGATAAATTTTCTAAAAATTCTGTTTCTTCAGGTTCCCAGGGTCGAATGATACTAAAATTTTGAGCCACCAATCTACCCCATAGCTGGTTTTCTAATCGAATTTCAACAGCTAAATCTGAATTAGAATTGCGATAGATGACCCCAGAATCCAAAAGTGAGTATTGAGGTTTTTCTAAAGATTCAAAAATGATTGTTCGACAACCATCGGCTTCAAATTTTTCAATCATTACTCGATCGCATTCTAACAATTGCTGAACTTCTGTCACCGTTGTTTTCAAAATCAGATCTAAACTTAAAGAAGCTCGAATTCGTAAAGCAGTATCCGTTAAAAGTTGATGTTTTTGTGTTTGTTCTTTAAGTCTTAGCGACGCTTTTGGACTCATCAATAATAACGGATGACTCATAACTTGTTCTGCCTTTATTATGGAATAACAATTCAGTGATCTACACCACTTATACTACAATTAAAATTAATCCTTCAAAGCAATAGAGATTAATTCTTCAACATTACTCACCGGGAAAATTTTCGTTTCTAGTTGTTCTGCGAGTTCCGCTACCGTCATATCATCCAGAAACACAGGTTCTCCTTGTTTTAACATCACCGAGGGTAATAAAATCCCATTTCCTAATAATTTTCCCTTTAATCCTTGCAGCAAGTCTTGTCCGGTTAATAGACCTGTAACCGTAATCTCTTGACCCCAATATTGACTCGCTAAAGCTACTAAATTCACCGTTAGTCCTGAAATCTCATTTAAGGAGTTTAGCAAAGGTTGAAAGGCTTTTTCAACGGCATTTCCCACTACCCAAGTCAATTGACGGGGAGTTGAACAAGATTGAATCGGGTGTTGTCTAACGGTTTGTTCAAATTCTTTAATAAATTTGCGAATGGAACCCACCCCATTACCAATTTGAGGATAATCTTGATAATGGGATTCAGGCGGTAATTCTGCACCAGCAATTAAAAAGAGTTCATCAGCAATCCAAACGCAAGTTGAACCCAATTCTTGTTGAAATTTTTGTTGTAAATTTTGAACTTGAGTAATAATTTCTTGCGCTTTTTCAGGCGTAACGGGAATTAATTCATCTTCGGGAGGACGAAAGCGAGTTAACCCCACGGGAACCACCGCAACAGAAGCAACGGTGGGGATTCTACCCCGATGAAATTGAGCTAAATCTAATAAGGTTTGTTCTAAGTGTTGACCATCATTAATCCCTGGACAAACGACAACTTGAGCATGAATTTGTAAACGATTCTTTTTAAACCATTTTAACTGATTTAAGATTTGACCCGCCCGGTGATTTTTTAATAAGCGAATTCTAACTTCAGGTTCGGTGGCGTGAACCGAAACATACAACGGAGAAAGCCGCAGTTGAGCGATTCTATCCCATTCTCGTTGAGATAAATTAGTTAAGGTTAAATAGGAACCATATAAAAAGCTCAAGCGATAATCATCATCTTTTAAATATAAAGTTTCTCGCTTTCCGGGGGGTTGTTGATCAATAAAACAAAACGGACAGCGATTATTACATTGAATTAATCCATCAAATAAAGCGGATTCAAACTCTAAGCCTAAATCTTGATCATAATCTTTTTCTATTTCAAGTTGATGGGTTTTTCCCAATCGATCTAAAACTTCTAATTCTAACACTTCATCAGCGCATAAAAATTGATAATCGATTAAATCACGGGGTTGTTGTCCGTTAATGGAAACAATGGCATCTCCGGGTTCAAATCCTATTTCTTCCGCCAGAGAGTTGGGTAAGACGGTTGTAATTTTAGCAGGTCGAATCATGTTAGGGCAGGGAACACAATAGAACATCTCTACATTGTAAAGCAGTCGTGCAAACCGGGTTAGGATGAAGACTAATACAACACACATCTTCTTCTTGCTGTTCCCTGTTACCCGTTCCCTGTTAATTCTAAATATTGTTTAATGCACCGCCCCACACAGCCACTAGAATCATGACTCCAAAGGCGAGACGATACCAAACAAAAATCCAGGTACTTTGTTTTTGTAAATAACGAATTAACCAAGCAATTGATAAATAGGAAAAAATAGCCGATGAAATTAAACCAATACTAATATGAATCAGGTCTGAATGCCTGATACCGCTTGCAAATACCATTTTTAATTCCACCGCTCCTGCTAAAGTAATGGCTGGAATTCCTAATAAAAAAGAAAAACGAGCCGCCGTTGCTCGTTCTAAGCCGATAAATAATCCAGCCGTAATGGTTGATCCGGATCGAGAAACGCCAGGAATTAAAGCTAAGGCTTCAGCTAAACCCATTAATATTCCATCTCGGAGTTTAAGCTGTTCAAAATTTCGTTTTCGTTGCCCTATTTTTTCAGCTAATCCTAATAAAATTGACATTCCAATAGAGGCGAAGGCAATCATTTCTAAACTGCGTAAGGAAGAGTTCTCATAATCAGGAATAAACAGTTTAATTAACAATCCAAAAAAGACAATTGGAATCGTACCTAACGTAATCCCTAACGCTAAACGAAAGTCTACAGACTCATAATCCTTTTTTTGAATCGCCCGCCATGATCCCAGAACCACTTGAACTAAATCATGCCAAAAAAACCACACGACTGCCGCAATACTGCCTAACTGAATAATGGCTGTAAATTCAATACCCGGATCTCCCCAACCTAACATCACAGGGATGACTTTTAAATGGGCGGTACTGCTAATGGGTAAAAATTCTGTTACTCCTTGAATTAATCCTAAAAAAAATGCTTCTATGATATTAATTTCGGAACCGATTGAACTCGAAGATACCGTTTGAGCCAGTAGATCTGTTGCTTCTAAATTCAAAAATAAATCCGACATAAAAATCATAGAATATAAACTCAATAACATCTGATTACACATTGCAAATCTTAAATTCTCTTCTTAAGGCGGTAAATTTCAGGATGCAATCTATAGACCCCTAAAATAATAGCCTGATTTGCTAATCGATAGACTCTGATCTCAAAAACATTATGGCCTCAGTTGAACAGTAAATTTTCATTGATTGATGAAAAGTTGCTTAAAGAAATCAGGCTTTTGTTTAAGGGAGGGTTAAAATCAGAATTCCCTTATAATTCTACAGGATGCTGCCCATAATAAGGCAATGTTTCTGACCAGTGGGAATATTTTCCCAATTTCCAGTCTAAATATCCTAATTCTAATAATTGCATTGCCGTTTGTCCTAACCCGGCTTCTACCTTGACCCGATGATAGGGTGTTTGCCAAGAGGCTAAGGTTTGTTCCCACTGCTGAGATGACATGACACTATCCGGTAATTGGGGAATTAACCCGGAATTGGTTTCTGGATTTTGATCATAAATTGCTACAAAAAGTTGACCTCGTTGTGCCCGCATTTCCAGTGCAATGACTAAATTTTGATCTTGATTTTGTCTGAGTTGAAGTTGTTCTTTCCAAGCGATCGCGGCTAAACTAGAAATAGCAAATAGTGGAATATTTAACTGTTGAGCTAAGGTGCGGGCGGTGACGACTCCGATGCGAGTTCCAGTAAAACTTCCGGGGCCTTTAGCGACAGCAATCCATCCCAACTCTGACCAAGTTTGGGGTTGAATAAACTCTAATAAATATTGGTGCAGTTGGGTGGATAAATCTCGTCCGATTGCCCAGGATTGACAACGCTGAACGTCTTGAAAGTTACTGAGTGCTAATCCCAGGTCAGGACTACTGGTGTGAATAGCTAAACCATAAACAGGTTGAGAGGAAATCGGTTGCACAGGTTCAAATTAAGAGGGATTGCGGGGAAAAAACATGGGCATGATCATAAACACACCCCCTAAGATTATACCAAATATTCCATCCACCTCAATCTTTAAGTGTAATCGACCCACGAGTATAAATAGGATGGTAATGGTGATAAAGAGTTGATTGGTGTCGAGGATATTCGTCTGATTGACGAGATGTTTAACACCTAAAAATCCTCCCGCAATCAAGACTGCAATTATCGGTGTTAAGATAATAATTTTCTGTGTAAAAATAAATAAAATCATTACCCCCATAAATCCATCAAGCCAGAATTCCGGCTTTTTAATTTGTTTGATCCAAAACTCAAAAGAAGTCAATTGAAGCAACTGTGGCAACAATGCCTGATGCTGAAATCGAATCATTTTATTTTTAATTTTGGTCTTGCGATCTAATTTTAAAGCCGATGTCCATTCAGGAACTTCTTTATTATTGACTCGCCCTAAAAGTTTAACTTTGTGAATATGAGAGATTTGACAATGGGTTAATTGATAACCAATAATCGGAACTAACTGTTGATAGGTAACAGTTCGATTGGGATCTCGATTTAAAACAATTGTTAATTGATTGTTCTGGGTTTGATTAACTGTTACCTGAACAATGCCATACTTTTCTAAACGTTGTTGCAGAATTTCTGGGATTTTGTTGATTTTATTCAGGGGTTTAGGGGGGATGACTTCAACAACTTTTTCTGAAGATACCGCAGGTTCAGAACCAGAAGGTTGAATAATTTCAGGCTGTTCTGCTAAAGGTTTAAATCCCGTTTCAGGATTGATTTTTAATCCCGGCATGGCTGGAATATAATCGGGTTTAGGATTAATTTGTCGTAAAATTGCCGCCGCAGAATGGTAACGATTCCGGGTTGCACCCTGCAACATTTTATCTAAAATATATCCTAATTCATCACTAACCGGGGTTTTTAAATAATCTCGCCAGACCCACGTTCCTTCTGCACTATCAAATAAATCAAAAGGCGGAACATTAGTCAGTAAATGAATACAAGTCACCCCTAAGCTATACAAATCACTGGAAAAAACCGCTTTTCCCATTAATTGTTCTGGGGCAGTATACGCCGCACTCCCAATCATGGTTCCCGTTTTAGGAAGCATTCCCCCAGTGACTAATTTAGCAGCCCCAAAATCCACTAAGACTAAATTTCCAATTGTTTTTTTCGTATTAAACCGACGAATAATATTTTCAGGTTTAATATCTCGATGAATGACTTTATTTTCATGAACAAACTGCAAAATAGGTAACAAGTCTTTTAAAATAAACCATATTTTTTGTTCAGTGAATTCGCCGTTTTCTTGCAATTCTTGGGCTAAATTTTTTCCTTCAATCAATTCTTGAACTAAATATTGATAGCCATCTTGTTCAAAATAACCTAACTCGGTAGGAATTTGGGGATGTTGCCCCAAAATTTTTAATTGTTTAGCTTCTTGTTCAAACAATTCTGTGGCTTTCCTCGCATTACTTCCTTGGGGAAAAAATTGTTTAATTACACAATAAGGTGTTAACGCTTGACTCTCGTTAACCACTAAAAATGTCCGACCAAATCCTCCCTGTCCAATTAATTGAATCCCTCGATAAACAACAGACTCAGTTAGCTCAGAAACAGAACTTAACAATAATTTAGAGCCACAATTTTGACAGAATTTAGCATCACTAGAATTCTGCGGATTATAACAATTCGGATTAAAACAATAACTCATTTTTTATAGAAGGGAACAGGGAATTACGAATTACGAATGGGAAGAGTTTTATTAAAAACTAACAAAGCTAACAGTTAAAACTCAACCATTAACTGATAACTGATAACTGATAATGCGGATAATTGATAACTGTTTAAGTCGGAACTAATTCGCCCGGTCTTAATTTCGCCCATTTACCCTTTTCTTCTTTAAAACTCAGACATCCGACTACATCCCATTCCATTTCAATCTCATGGTCGCTAGGGGTGCGAATATTAACGTTAATGGTGGGTTCGATGGGTTCAAAGGTAGGGTTATCGGTCAAATGGCGTTCTTGATGCTGGGTTTCTACGGCGTGGTAGGTGGTACAGCGATCAACGTAATGACAATTCACACAAATACACATAATTCCATTCCTCGGTGGATTGCCAAGGGTGGAACAATTGTCCATCCCTTTGATGTTAATTTAGCTTAGGTAGGCCTTAACCTGCTTGACAATCTCATTGATTTTTGTTGCAATGTCTGAAGCTTTAGCCGATGTCTTCTTTCCTGTTACTTGGCCGTTTGAACTGAGTGATTTACCTCAACCTGCCTATTTAGTTGGGGGTGCAGTTCGAGACGGGTTAATTGGTCGTAAAACTCCTATTTTAGATTTAGATTTTGTCCTGTTACAAGATGCGGTCAAAACGGCGCGAACTTTAGCTGAAAAGTACAAAGCTGGGTTCGTTTTGTTGGATGCTCAACGACACATTGCACGGGTTGTCTTTGACCAAATAACAGTTGATTTTGCTCAAGCGGAAGGACATTGTTTAGAACAAGATTTACGCCGACGAGACTTTACAGTTAATGCGATCGCTTTTGATCCGTTGACTCAAACCTTTATTGATCCTAACAAGGGTCAAGAGGATTTACAACAACGTTTGATTAAAATGATTTCTCCAGAAAATTTACAAGATGATCCATTACGATTATTAAGAGGATATCGTCAAGCTGCCCAATTAGGATTTAAAATCGAGGCTAAAACTCAAGCTACAATTCAAGAATTTGCACCGTTGTTAAGTCGAGTTGCAGCCGAACGCATTCGCACCGAGTTAGTTTATTTATTAAATACCCAAAACACAGCACCTTTGATACAACAAGCTTGGGAAATTGGTTTACTTTCTCCTTATTTTAAAAATGCAAATCAGCAATTTAAGCAATTATGTCAAATCGATTTATCAGCAATTCAATTAGGAGAAGTTTACCCTCAAATTTTACTTGAATTATCTCAAGAATTGAGCGATACTTTAAAAATATACCGTTTAGCACTAGCAAAACTAACTTGTTTGTTAAATCAGAATCTTACCGTCGCTGAAGAAGAATTATTACAGTTAAAATTTAGTAAATTAGAATTAAGAAGCACTTTAGTAATTTTAAAAGGTCTATCTCAATTAAACCTCTTGAAAACCAGAGAACTATCTCTAAGAGAACAATATTTTTTATTCCAAAATTTAGGATTATTATTTCCAGCCTTAATTGTCAGTGCAATAGCCGATGGATTTTCCCTAAACAGTCTTACTCCTTTAATAAATCGTTATCTCAACCCCAATGATCCCGTCGCCCATCCCCAACCTTTATTAACAGGAAATCAATTAATGGAAGCCTTAAATTTACGTCCGAGCCCTAAAATTGGAGAACTATTATTAGAGATTCAGTTAGGAAAAATTGAAGGGAAAGTAACAACAATTGAAGATGCGATCGCTTATGCTCAACAATTATTATAGCCAGTCTAAATCGGTTGTAATAACCTCTATAACTAAAACCCTTACCGTAGGGGCAATTCATGAATTGCCCCTACCACAAACCAAATAGGATTGCTATAGCAATTCTCCATAGTTTGTAATATTTTATTGTAGGGGTTTGGTTGCCAAACCCTCTAGGGTCTAGGTTGCATAGGTTTCCATAAAATTTAAAAACTCTTGAATCTCCTAAAATTGGTTAACTGATGTCATCGGAATCTACCCATTCACTATAGGAGGAATCATAACCGATATAATGAACATAATATTGATGCCCTTCACTTTTTTCAATGATGGCAGAATACCATTCTTCCTCGTCATCATCCCAAACTTTCACCTTTTGACCTACCCCATATCCATTATCATCCGTTGTACTATGATCTCGAACTCGAACATCATCTTCATCTACCCATTCATCATCCGATGAACCATAACCGACGTAATGAATATAATACTCGTTTTCTTTGACTTTTTGGATGGTAGATTCATACCAATCTTCATCTTCTTCATCCCAAACTTCTACCGTTTGACCGACTTTATATTGAGTCGAAACCGAAGAAACAGAACTTGATACTGGATTAGAATGAATGGGTAAAGTTGCTGTTGGTAATTCCGATTTTACAGACTCTTGAGCGTGTAAAATCAGTTTACGCGCAACGGTTTGAATTCCTGTATGTTGATAATAATTCGTGCTTTGGTCAATAAAAGCCGCAACAAAATCTAAATTATCATCTGCAATTTGGATACAATTTCCCAAAGCATTAAAAATAGATTGGGGCGTAATTCCAGTTTTAGTTACTAAATTATTAATCCAACCTTGAACCGAATCAAACCCTTGAGTAATAAAACCCAATTTATCCGAGGATGTACCCCCTGGAATAAAATTACTCAGGGATGAAAAGAGTGGGTTTTGGGTTAAAATACGGGTATCCGCTTGAGTAATAGTTTGATGGATTTTACTTAAAAAGTTAGGGCCTAATGGTAGCATTCCATCCAAACAAACTAAAGCCACCATTCGCATTAATGCGGCATCTTGATAATTATTATTCAGGGCTTTAACAAATTCTTGAGGGTTAGGTTGAGGAATACCATTCAACTTACAAAAAGCAATAATTTCAACCGCAATTTTTAAGACCAAATCAAAGGTTTGGCTAACTTCAGCTTTAGGGGTAATACTGCTTAAAATAGACAAAAAGCTAATTTTTTCTCCGACTTTATTCGCTAAAGCTGCCGTTGCAATAGCGACATCTGCTGTATCAATGGTTTGATAAAGTTGAATGGCTGATTGATAGCCATATTGAGGATCATGATATAAAACAACAGCCCGATCTCGAATTTTTTGAATAATTTGAGTATCGGTTTCTCCAGTAATAGTACGGATACTATTCTCAAAGCCGACTAAATTTGTCCACTGTCCCGGCATTAAATAATCAATCGCCTTTAAGACTTTCACCGTAATATTATCGGCGGGAAGTTCATCCACTAACTGCACAATGGATTTATCCATAAATCAGAGTCTCAACCCTCTAAATTGTTACCTCAAATTCTACCCTATTAACCTTAAAAATCGGGATTTCTTTATCAAAACTTTAAATTGAGCCTCAACTATTATTCTTAAAGTAAAAAATAGTAGCACTAATCCTGTAATATAATGATGTGTCACCCCTTGCCTTGGTTTCAACTCCATGCTTTGCGACTACTTAGTACAAATTCTCACCGCCCGTGTTTACGATGTTGCCCAAGAAACACCCTTAGAATACGCTCCTAACCTCTCCGCCCGTCTGAATAATAAATTACTTTTAAAGCGAGAAGATATGCAGTCTGTCTTTTCCTTTAAATTGCGGGGAGCATATAACAAAATGGCTTGTCTTCCTCCTGATTTATTAAAGCAGGGAGTCATTGCCGCATCAGCCGGAAATCATGCCCAAGGAGTTGCTCTGGGTGCGTCACAATTGGGAACAAAAGCCATTATTGTGATGCCTGTAACCACTCCTCAAGTTAAAGTCAATGCTGTTAAAGCAAGGGGGGGCGAAGTGGTTTTATATGGTGATACTTTTGATGAAGCTTATACCTATGCTCGTCAATTAGAAGCCGAAAAAGGATTAACCTTTATTCACCCTTTTGATGACCCCCATGTGATTGCCGGACAAGGTACAATTGGCATGGAAATTTTACGGCAATATCAACAACCAATTCATGCTATTTTTGTTGCCATTGGTGGGGGGGGATTAATCTCAGGAATTGCCGCTTATATTAAACGATTACGTCCTGAAATTAAAATCATCGGAGTCGAACCTGTTGATGCCGATGCCATGTCACAATCGTTGAAAGCCGGACATCGAATTAAGTTATCACAAGTCGGGTTATTTGCAGATGGTGTAGCGGTGCGAGAAGTGGGGGAAGAAACCTTCCGATTATGTCAAGAATATGTGGATGAAATTATATTAGTTGATACGGATGATACTTGTGCGGCGATTAAAGATGTTTTTGAGGATACCCGTTCAATTTTAGAACCTGCGGGAGCCTTAGCAATTGCAGGAGCAAAGGCTTATGTTGAGCGAGAACAAATTCAAGGACAAACGTTAATTGCGGTTGCTTGTGGGGCGAATATGAATTTTGACCGCTTACGATTTGTAGCAGAACGCGCCGAATTTGGAGAACGTCGAGAGGCAATTTTTGCCGTTACAATTCCTGAAAAACCCGGTAGTTTACGCCAGTTTTGTGAATGTATTGGCAAGCGCAATTTAACCGAATTTAACTATCGAATTGCCGATGAAAAAGAAGCCCATATTTTTGTTGGAATGCAGATTCAAAATCGGGCAGATGCTGTTAAAATGATGGAACATTTTGAGGAAAATGGATTTAAAACGATTGATTTAACCGATGATGAATTAACTAAATTACACCTGCGCCACATGGTGGGCGGACGGTCTGCTTTAGCTCATCATGAATTATTATATCGGTTTGAATTTCCTGAACGTCCAGGGGCGTTAATGAGATTTGTTTGTTCTATGAGTCCGAACTGGAATATTAGTTTATTTCACTATCGAAATAATGGAGCAGATTATGGTAGAATTGTGGTAGGAATGCAGGTTCCTCCTGAAGAAATGACAGAATGGCAAGCCTTTTTAGAGGGTTTAGGTTATCGTTATTGGGATGAGAATAAAAACCCGGCTTATAAACTCTTTTTATCCTAAAAAAACAACAATAGGGGTAGATGTTTTTGTAGGGGTTGGGTCTTCCAACCCTATTCTTAGCTAGGTTGGCAAAAATACCGCCCCTACAATCAATTAAGGTTCAATAAAATGTGCCCAAACTGAACCATCTGGCCCTGCAACTTGATTCATGTAACCATAGGAATAAATAATTCTTCGACCCTCAGTATTAGAATATCCAGTGTAAGCATCTCCCCAAGGATCATTAACAATATATCCCTGATTATTATAGCCAATAACAGTTAGAATATGACCCGATGGAGTCGTATCTACACCAATCACAACCGGACGACGATTAATTAATTCGGTTTTCAAATCAGACCAATAACGAGTGGTGCTAAAACTGCTTTTAAATCCATAAGCTCGAATTAAAGCAGATAAAACATTATGATCAGTTTGAGAACCTGTCCCCCCATAATTAAAACACCATTGCAATAATTCATCTTCTAATTGTCCGCCCCATTTCGGTCGCACGCCGTAATAATACATCACCATAGCAATAGAAGTGACATTACAAGTAGACCAATAAAAACGGGGATTATCTCGTTGAGAAAAATAGGGAACATTTAACTCTAATTGAGGGGGTAAAGGGTTAAAGACTCGTCCTCCCCGTTTGAACTTCACATACTGGGGAAAAATATAACCCGTATTTCCAAAATTCGGCAATTCTTCCAAGAGAGAAACCTTAATATGATTATTTTCCAAAGCATAACTTTTAACTCCATAAACCCGTCCCAAGGGTAAAGTTGTACGCTCAGAGTCTTGTAATTGACTAGAATCAATTGGCTGTTTCTTTAAGACTGTTTTTTCTAATACAGTCAGAGTAATTGCATCAGGATCATAACCAATTTCTTGACCATCTCGAATTAATTTAACGTGCTGCCAATACACATAACCCACTGTACCAAAACCGGGAATTGATTGAGCTAAGGTGACACGAAAATGTCCTTTAATACAAGCATACCCCTTAATTGTAAAGGTTTGCCCTAATAATAATTCTTCAAATTGTTGAGGATCTAAATAAGAAGAATCAACGGGTTTTGCTTTAATTTTTGTTGTTTGTAATACTAACATTTGAGCATTAACATCGGTATCAGGAACGTCCTCAATATCAAACCGAAATACTTCTGAGCCTTTTTTTAATCTCACATAATCGGTATAAAGATAACCAAAGTTACCAATGGGTGGAATCGTATTTTCTAAAACAACTTTAAGATGACCATCCACTAAACCATATTTTAAAACTTTGAAGGTTTGACCCGCTTTTACCGCTATTTTTTGTTGTTGATTTAACGAAGCTGAATCAAAAGGTACAATTTTAAATAACGTATCTTCAAGGATTTCTAAGGTTAGAGATTCTCCAACAGTCATGGCATTTTCACTAACCGTAATATTAATCACTTGACTAGCAGTAACATTGTCTTGGGAGTCCAGTGCTTTTAACCGTAACCACCGATATCCCGCCTCACTAAATCCTTGATTTAATTGACAATTCCAGGTAGTTTCCTGCCAATCTAAACTCACATCAAAGGCATAGCGATCTTCCGCAAATAAAGTAATTTTAGCAGTAGTTTTTGGATCAAAAGTTCCTTTTAAAACCACAGGAGTATTCACTAAAACTTCCGTTGGCCCCTGATAGGTTAAGGTTTTATTAGAAGTTAAAGAAAGACTTCCCCGACTCAGGAAGATAAAATCGGGATACAAATAACCCGTATTCCCAAAATTAGGAAAATTTTCGGTAAAAGCGACTTTAATATGACCGTCTTCTGAAGTATAACTTTGTACCCCATAAACCATTCCAGCAGGGAGGGTAATTTTTTCTGAAGCTTCTAGGTAAGCAGAATCTACGGGACGTTTTTTTAAGGGGGTTGTATTAACAATTGTGCAGGTTATCGCATTATTATCAAAGGGGATTTCTTGACTTTTTTCTAATAGTTCAACATGATAGCGATAGAGATATCCTGATTTACCAAAACCCGGAAATTCTTGATTGAGCGTCACCCGAAAATGGTCAGCAATACAAGCATATCCTAACACCGTATAGGTGCTCCCTTGAGGCATTTCAATATATTGATGGGATGCTAACTGGGATAAATCGTCGGGTTGCAGTTTAAGCGGGGTGGTTTGGGTGATCCACAACAGTTGACTTCCGGGTATATGATCCGGTAGTTGACTTTGATTAAACCATAATAATTTTGAGCCTTTTGCTACAACAACATGGGGTTGATAAACATAAACAAATTTTCCTAAATTGGCTAAAGGTTGATTCAGTTCGAGCTTTAAATGATCGTTGATTAATTCTAGGGTATCGACCACTAAAACTTCACCGAGTTTTAAAGGTTTTTTTTGGTTTTCTGTTAATTGCGAAGAATCAATGGGTTTAACTTTTAAGACTGTATCTTGTTGAGGAATAATGGTATAATTAAATCGGGTATTAATCCCTTCTTGATTGACCATACAATCAATCACTTGATCCACAACCGTATTATTTTTGTCATCTTTTCCTTGTAGTCTTAACCAGCGTTTTCCGGCGGTATTAAATCCGTTTTCTAAACACACTGACCAAATCCCCGCTTGAGGATTAAAATCGACGGTCAGAGGATATTTATCTTCTGCGATAACAGCAACAGTTTGGCATTGTTGGGGGTTATAGGTTCCCACTAAAACAGCAGGTTGATCAATCAGAATGTCTTTTGGGCCGAGATAGGTTACCATGTTTACAACTCGCTCTTAATAGAAATGAATAAACGGTTAAAATTAGTAAAAAACCGCCCAAAAAAATTCTACGGGCGGCACGATCAAAAATACGGATAATTTTGATGACAATTAAGCACCCAGAACGGCTAAAATATCTTGGGCGTGGTTTGCAGTATTGACGGCTGCATCAACGTGGATAATTTTACCACTGCCATCAATCACATAAGTTACCCGTTTAGCATAGCCACCTCCCTCTACATCATAAGCTTTGGTAATGCTTCCGTCAGTATCGGCTAATAAAGGAAAGGGTAAACTATATTTCTCAGTAAACTGTTGGTGGGAAGCTTCATTATCCATGCTGACCCCTAAGACAACGATATCTTTTCCTTGATAAGTTGTATAGTTATCGCGGAAACTACAAGCTTGTTTGGTGCAACCGGGGGTATCATCTTTCGGATAGAAATACATCACAACGGTTTTGCCTGCAAAGTCAGACAGAGAAACGATATTCCCATTCGTGTCTTTGACGGTAAAGCTAGGGGCATCTGCGCCAACTGCTAAAGGCATTGTATTTCGTCCTCCTCAATTAGACTGAACTTGATGTTGACTGTCTTCAGTTATTTTAAGACATTTCGGACAATCTGAAGAAAAAAGAATGAATTAGGACAATGGCAAGCATTACCATTCTAGTTGATGAAGATATTCTGAACGTTAGTTCCCTATTTTTTGTAAAAAATCTTTGTAAGTTAAAATTTCTGTCCCCTCAAAATTCGCCAAACTTAATAAATCTCTATCTCCTGTAATTAAGAAATTAGCTTGACTATCTTTAGCTAAAGCTAATAAATAATTATCTTTAGCATCTCTACAAATAGAAACTTCTGAAGTTATTTCTATAGATAAACCAATAATATTCAACAATTCCAGCAATTATTGGATTTTTGCTACTGGAAAATATTTGTGAAGTTTTGGTCTTTGAGTTACCCGATAAATTTCCTCTAGGAGTTGGTTGCACAAGACAACTTGGAGC
Organism: Planktothrix sp.; assembly: GCF_046067725.1. Classification (NCBI taxonomy): domain Bacteria; kingdom Bacillati; phylum Cyanobacteriota; class Cyanophyceae; order Oscillatoriales; family Microcoleaceae; genus Planktothrix; species Planktothrix sp. The sequence continues at coordinate 3,089 of NZ_JBJUDF010000235.1, read as the reverse complement.
GTTTTATTGACGATTAATTGTTGGAGATTGGCTAATTCTTTACCAATCAAAAAGCTAATCCAAAGATTGGTGTCTATAATTACTTTAAGAGGCTGATTTTCTGGCATAAATTTCGCTTCTAACTGCTTCAACTTCTTCCGTAATAGTTTCTAAAGAGAGTTCATCCGTTTTGAATGATTCTAAAATGGATGTTAATTTGCTATTTAATACTTCTTTTTCAAGTTCTTGGCTTAACAGCAATTTTTCTGGATAGGGCAGTTGTTTGACCAAGGTTAAAACTTGCTCAAAGTTCAGGGAAAGTTGATAGCTGGCTGGAGTCATTGTTCGTTACAGTTAGGGTTTATTGATATTTTATCTTAAATTTTTAGATTGAGGATGGGGTGTTTATCCCCAAAACCAGAAACCGGGTTTCTTAATTGAATCTTGGGTAAGGAGAAACATTCGATCTGATGTATGAAGTTTGGCTTTATCCCTCTAATGAGAAAATAGAGAACAGTTTGGCTAAAACCTTTATAATGTTATTCAAGGATTGCTATAGCAAGTCTAAATCGGTTGTAATCACTTCTATGACTCAAACCCTTACCGTAGGGGCAATTCATGAATTGCCCCTACCACAAATCAAATAGGATTGCTATATAGCCTTTGTCAGCTAGATGAGGTATGTTGAATCCCTTTACTGGCAAGGTTTTAGTTTCAAAAACATCCCTCACTAGACTAATAACCGCTATCGTTAAGAGCGGTGAAATAAAAGATGACTAATAAACGAGAGCTTTCAGAACAGGATATTTGTACACAGTATATTTTACCTGCTTTAGTTCGAGCGGGGTGGGATATTAGCAAGCAAGTCCGAGAACAGGTTTATTTTACCGATGGTCGAATTTATGTTAAAGGGAATCGAACCCAAAGAGGTAAGGCTAAAAAAGCCGATTATATTCTTTATTATAAACCGAATATACCCATTGCTGTTATTGAAGCTAAAAAAATATTTATCCTCTTGGTGCTGGTATGCAGCAGGCTTTAGATTATGCAGATATTTTAGATTTACCTGTCGCTTTTAGTTCTAATGGAGATGGTTTTATATAACATGATAAATCAGGTTTTTCTAGTTTGGTTGAGCGAGAATTAAGCCTTGATAATTTTCCGAGTCCTGACGAGCTTTGGCAAAAATACAAGAAATTTAAGCAGCTTGAAACCACAGAAGCCGAAGAAATAGCCAGCTTTGATTACTTTTTTGATTCTCAAGGTCGCCAGCCGCGATATTATCAGCAGATTGCAATTAATCGGACAGTAGAAGCGATCGCTAAAGGTCAGAATCGTTTACTATTGGTGATGGCAACTCGTTCGGGTAAGACTTACACCGCTTTCCAGATTATTTATCGACTCTGGAAAAATGGCATCAAAAAACGAATTTTATTTTTAGCTGATCGCACCTCTTTAATTAGTCAAACCAAACGAGGCGATTTTAAGCATTTTAAAAACAAAATGACGGTGATTAAAAAGAAAGTAATTGACACCGCATTTGAAATCTATTTATCCTTGTATCAGGGTTTAGTTAATTATGATGAAGACGCTGATGCTTATCGAGAATTTAGCCCTGATTTTTTTGATTTAGTTATCGTTGATGAATGTCATCGAGGGAGCGCTGCTGATGATAGTAAATGGCGAGAAATTTTAGAGTATTTTAGTTCAGCAACTCAAATCGGATTAACAGCAACCCCAAAGGAAACTAAGGAAGTTTCTAATATTGAATATTTTGCCGATCCGATTTATACTTATTCTCTCAAACAAGGCATTGATGATGGTTTTCTTGCACCTTATAAGGTGATTCGCGTCGGTTTAAATGTTGATTTAGAAGGATATCGTCCCGAAGCGGGTAAGCTAGATAAATCAGGGAATTTAGTCGAGGATCGGATTTATAATCTCAAGGATTGCGAATTACTGCAGAAGATAAGAAGGGTAAACTGGAATTAGATAACTTTACTAATCCTGAAGAACGTTATCCGGTAATTGCGACAACTTCTAAGTTAATGACAACGGGGGTTGATGCTCAAACCTGTAAATTAATTGTACTGGATTCTAATATTCGTTCTATGACCGAATTTAAACAAATTATTGGACGTGGAACCAGGATTAATGAACAATTTGATAAGCGATTTTTTACAATTATGGATTTTAGAAATGTGACGGATCTATTTTCGGATCGATCTTTTGACGGTGATCCGGTGATGATTAAGGAAATACGGGATGATCAGGAATTTACACCAGAAAATATTATCGGTGATCTCACAGGTGAAATTATTGATCAGGAGACGGGGGAAATAGTTGATTTTGATCAAGATAATAATCTTCCTGAAAATATAAAACCGACAATTATTTCTGCTGGTGAAATTACGACAGAAAAACAAACTAAAGTTTATATTGCTGGGGTAGATGTAACAATCTTGAATGAGCGGATTCAATATCTCAATGATCATGGAGATTTAGTGACAACGAGTTTAAAAGACTATACTAAACAGAACTTGCTGCGAGAATTTAGCAGTTTAGATCAATTTTTATCCCGTTGGAATGAGGCGGATAAAAAAAGTGCTTTGATTGCAGAACTGCGAGAACAGGGTATTATTATTGAGGACTTACAGCAAGAGATTAAAAAAGATTTGGATTTATTCGATTTGATTTGTCATATTGCTTGGGATCGTCCCCCTTTAACTCGCAAAGAACGGGCAGAAAATGTCAAAAAACGAGATTATTTTACTAAATATGAGTCACAAGCGCGGGCGGTTTTAGAGGCTCTTTTAGAAAAATATGCTACCGATGGGATCGAAAATATTGAAGACATTGCTGTGCTAAAATTAGAACCACTCAAGCAATTTGGATCTCCAGGGGAGATTGTCAAACGATTTGGGGGTAAACCTCAATATAAAGCAGCTTTGCGGGAATTGATGTCTGAATTATATCAAGTAGTGGCGTAATCGTAGGGGTAATTCATGAATTACCCCTACATGAATTACCCCTACATGAATTACCCCTACATGAATTACCCCTACATGAATTACCCCTACATGAATTACCCCTACATGAATTACCCCTAC
>NZ_JBJUDF010000234.1:0-63989 GCF_046067725.1 Planktothrix sp. | reverse complement strand
TGCTAATTTTTTAATGCAGCAAGGAATTGATATTTTTATCCCTGGAACACCCGATTGTAATATTCTTAAACCCAGTTCTCATAATCTCCATGCGAATCAATTTTGGTGTGAAGGGGGAGTAACAATTTCTCGCATTCATCGAGCTAAAGGACACGAAGCAGATATGGTTTATCTAGTAGGATTAGATCACATTGCTCAGGTTGAAAATCATCTGAATTTTCGCAATCAATTATTTGTCGCCATGACTCGTTCACGGGGTTGGTTAAGGTTAAGTGGTTTAGGTTCCTATCCGTTTTATGAAGAATTAGCACAGGTCATCGCCAGTGCTCATAGGTTCACGTTTCGGTTCCGATTTCCTCCCCAACGGGATATCAGCATCACCGAGGTTGGGGAACTTCTGCGAAGATATCAAAATGGCGATCGCAATTTTCAAGGAGCAAATTTATCCGGTCTGGATTTAACCGGGATTAATTTAAGTTATGCTAATTTAATTGGAGCCAATCTTCAAAAAACCAACCTCACCCATGCTAACTTAAATTACGCTAAATTAGTAGTAGCAAATTTAAGAGGATCTGAAATCACAGGTGCTAACTTACAGCAAGTCAAATTCGTGGGTGCTCATTTACAACAAACCCGATTAAATGCTTGTAATTTAAAACGGGCAGATCTCAGTGATGCTGATTTAACTCAGGCGCAATTGGTTCGTTCTAATTTAAAGGATGCGAATTTAAGCGGCGCCAATTTAACTGAGGCTAATCTTTCAGAAGCCAATCTTCAGGGTGCAATTTTTCAGGATGCTAAATGCAGGGATGTTATTTTAATAGGGGCAATCTTATCGGATGGTAAAATCTTTGTCAATGAGTCAAACAACCCTGACTGAATCAATGATCATAATCTGACCTGTCAAACGCTGATCAATTTCATGACACCGGAAATCGGGTAGCTACCCGACTAAACAGAACAAACCCGATCTACCTATTGCAAACCCATGACCAACCGCTTCGTAACCTGCCTTTCTGATGCTCAAGGGTGAGGTGTTGAACCCTACACCCGGTTTCCAGACAACACCCTTTCCTGGTTTCGAGAAGCAATAACGTCGCTATGATCACTTTACCTGGCTATGAGATTCTTAACCCGATCTATAATGGTTCGAGAACACTGGTTTATCGTGGGATTCGTTTGTCTGATGGTTGTCCTGTCGTGATTAAATTGTTACGCAGTGAATACCCAACTGTACCTTCTTTGATTGAATTTAGAAATCAATATCAAATTGCAAAAACGCTCAATCTATCAGGGATTACTCCTATCCTTGATTTAGAAGTTTATGGGAATGGATTTGTCTTAATTATGGCAGATCAAGGGTATATTTCACTGGCGGATTATTTAGCGCATCGAGAATTAACTCTCAATGAGTTCTTAAGAATTGCAATTAAATTAACTCAAATTTTAGAACAATTATATTACAATCGGATTATTCATGAAGACTCTGCTATTAATCAATGGATCGCAGAAACATTAGTTTGTTCCTTAGAACAAGCTAAACCCTTAGCCGAATTAGTCAGTCAAACCACTCAAGGAAATCCTTTTTTTATTCGTCAATTTCTCCAGTCATTATATACAGAAAAATTAATTAGGTTTCACCCTCCCCAGTCCTCCTTGATAAATCGTGATTTATTGGGAGGTTGGCAACGTGATTTAACTCAAATTAAAACCCGTTTTATTAGCCCTAATCTTTTAGATTTCATTCTTCATCAATTACAACAACTCCCCGAAGAAACCCAGAGAATATTAAAAATGGCAGCTTGTTTAGGCTATCAATTTAGTGCTGGAGATTTAGCAACAATTACTGAAAAAACTTATTTAGAAACCTTAAAAACGTTAGACGTTGCTTTGAAAGCTCAATTGATCGTCATTGCTAAAGATATTTATCCCGTTTATCCCTTAGAAACAGAAGAGTTTTCCCTTTCATCTTATGATCCGAATGAAACGTTACCTCTGTTACACCCTGGAATTGATCAATACCAATTTATTCATGATCGAGTTCAGCAAGCCGCCTATCTCTTGATTCCTAGTGAGCAAAGACAACCTACCCATTTAAAAATAGCAAAATTACTCTTAACTCAAATTCAGAGACAATTTAATCAACCTTTAGAAACAATTTTAAACAAGATTTCATCAGAAGTTTTATTAAATATTATTAATCAATTGAATTTAGGATTTACCTTAATTCAGGATAAACAAGAGCGAACTCAATTAGCCTTATTTAACTTAATCGCCGGACGAAAAGCGAAACTGGCAACAGCCTACCCCACAGCCATTGGACATTTAACGATTGGTCTAGGTTTATTAGCAACGGATAGTTGGGAAACTCACTATCAATTAACCTTAGAATTGTACACAGAAGCTTCAGAAATTGCTTATTTGAGTGAAGATTGGGAACATTTAAAAGATTGGGGAAATATTGTTTTACAAAATGCTAAAACCTTATCAGATCAAGTCAGAATTTATGAGTTAATGATTGAAGGTTATAGAAGTCAATACCAAGATCAAAATGCCGTGAATCTAGCTTTAACAGTTTGTCAAAAAATGGGGATGACTTTTGAAGATAATTTTAGTTTAGAAAATTGGCAACGATTAAAGCAAAATTTAATTAGGGATTTAGCTGGAAAATCCTCTTTAGAATTATTGAATTTACCCGAATTATCCGATTCTAATTTAGTTGATTTATTGACCATTTTAACCTCTGCCTTTCCTTCAGCTTTTAGTGTTATTCCAGAACAATTTCCCTTTTGGGTTTTAAAACTCGTTCAGTTATCCTGTCAACAAGGAAATACTTCTTTATCCAGTTTTGTCTATGCTACTTTTGGCTTTATTCTTTGTAGCCAAGGAGACATTGAGTTCGGAAATGAAATGGGAGAATTAGCGTTAAGGTTATCCGCTAATCAGGGTAATTCTGCATTAAAACTGAAAGTTAAACAACTGGTTTATGGATTGATTAAACCATGGAAAGAACCTTTACAAAAGATTGTATCTTTGCTTAAAGATTGCTATTTACAAGCTCAAGCTGAAGGAAATCTGCATCAAGCCTATACTCTTGCTAAAACCTATTTAGAAATTGCTTATCTAGGTGGAAAAGATATCTCTGAACTGGAATTTGAAGCTGATCATTTTTTACATCAGTTCCAGAACCTTAAATCCTCTTCTGAACTAATTTTGTTTAAAATTTATCATCAAAGCTTGCAAATTCTTAATGGAAAATTAGACCTAGATTTGAGCTTCAATTTTTCCCTTGATTCTGAGAAATGGACAAGAGAAATCAGCGAAATCGGACATTCTTCTCAAGAAGTTTCGTTTCAGCTTGCTTTAAATTTAATGATTTTGAATTATAGATTAGGGAACTTACAACAAGCTAGAAAGTGGTGTCAGCAAGCTGAATTATATTTTTTTCCAGAAACTTATTTTGTTTTACAACCCTTCTTTTATTTTTATCAATCTTTAATTTTTCTGGAAAGTTATCCTAACTCTTCTCTTGAAGAGCAAGTTAAAATAATAGAAAAGGTTGCTAAAAATCAAGATAAATTAAAAGCTATTTTCAAGCAAAATCCTAGTAGTTTCTCTCATCAGTTATATTTGGTAGACGCTGAATTTAACCGAATTAAACAAGACTATGTTAAAATCATAGAAACATTAGAACAAGCGATTGCTTTTGCTAAAACCCATCAACTGATTCATGAACAGGCTTTAGCCAATGAATTAGCCGCTAAATTTTATTTGGGTTGGGGAAAAGAAAAAATTGCCAGGGTGTATTTAATTGATGCTTACTATGGTTATGCTCATTGGGGTGCTTTTGCCAAAATCAAAGATTTAGAATCTCGCTATCCTCAACTGTTAAATTCGATTTTAGGACAATTGGCGATTCCGAGGACAGAAATTACGATGGGTGCTGATACGACTGAAACAATGACTTCCAGGCAAAATGAAGGTTCGGCGGTTCTTGATTTAGCAACGGTGACAAAAGCGTCTCAAGGGTTATCTCAAGAAATTGATTTAGAACAACTTTTGAGACAATTAATCCAAGTTGTTATTCAAAATGCAGGAGCCGAAAAATGTTGTATTCTTTTATCTCAATCTGGACAATTAGTCATTGAAGCCATCGCGAGTTTAAGAGATAAAAATGGAACCTCAATTGAGATTCATTCCTTACTTCAATCCCAGTCTGTAGAACAGAGTAATGCCTTACCTCTTTTGATTCTGAATACAGTCATTCAGACCCAAGAGTTTGTAATTTTAGCAGATGCTCGGCAAGATCCTCGCTATCGTAATGATCCTTATCTCATACAATATAAACCGAAATCAATTCTCTGTGCTCCCATTCAAAACCGGGGAAAATTGATCGGAATTCTCTATCTTGAAAATAACTTAGCAACAGCCGTGTTTACTCCTGAACGATTAGAAGTTCTGAACATTCTATTTTCTCAAGCCGCGATTTCCATTGACAACGCGAAATTATATTCTCAAGTTCGCAACAATGAACGCCAAATGACTCAATTTTTAGAAGGAATTCCGGTTGGAGTTGCGGTTTTAGACCCCACAGGTAAGCCTTTTTATACCAATCAAAAAGCTCAAGAATTGCTAAAAACCAAAGTGATACCCGGAATTTTTTGTCAAGTGTTATCTAATATTTATCAAGGGTATTTGAATTGGTGTTCTGAGAATCGCATCTCTCAACCTTTAGCTTATTGTAATTTATATAATTCTACCCCAGATACAACCTTTATTTTAGAAGTAAACCAGGAAGAAAAAACGATTTTGCTAGAAACTTGGGTAACACCTACCTATGATGAGAGAGGAGAGTTAATGTATTCAATTCTAGCGTTTCAAGATATCACGAAACGCCAGCAAACGGAACAAGCTTTAAGGCAAGCCGAAGAAAAATATCGCAGTATTTTTGAAAATGCCAGTGAAGGGTTATTTCAAACTACCCTTGATGGACGTTATATTAGTGCAAATCCAGCTTTATCCCGAATTTTAGGTTATGATTCACCTTGGGATTTAATGTCAACCGTTACTAATATTCAAGAACAAATTTATGTTGAACCTCAACGGCGATTAGATTTTATTCAATGTATTGATCAACAAGGAGAAGTTTCAACCTTTGAATTTAAAGCCTACCGTAAAGATGGCACGATGATTTGGATTTCAGAAAATGCTAGGGCTGTTTTTAATGAGCAGAATGAACTTTTATATTATGAAGGATTTGTTATTGATATTACAGAACGAAAAACCGCCGAAGAAGAACGACTACAATTTATGGCAAAACTCTCAGAATTAAATCACCATTTAGATGAAGCTTTAGATTCTGAATTTGAACTCACCGATGCTGCTGCGCGATTTGTCCCCCATGAATTTCTATCTTTCTTAGGGTATGAAAGTATTGTAGAAGTTAAATTAGGAGCAGCCGTTGAAAAGGAAATGTCGATTTTATTTGCGGATATTCGGGATTTTACTACCCTTTCAGAAGATATGACTCCCGAAGATAATTTTAAATTTATTAATGCCTTTTTAAGTCGCATGGAACCTGCAATTGTCGAAAATGATGGGTTTATTGATAAATATATTGGGGATGAAATTATGGCATTATTTGGTGGGTCTGCCGATGATGCAGTTCGAGCCGGAATTTCGATGATTTCCCGACTTAATGAATATAATCAAACCCGACAACGCCCCGGACGACCCCCGATTAAAATTGGCATTGGAATTAATACCGGAGGATTAATGTTAGGGATTGTTGGCGGTAAAAATCGTCTCGATAGTACCGTGATTAGTGATTCGGTAAATGTCGCTTCTCGCATTGAAAATTTAACTAAAAATTATGGTGTTTCTTTATTAATTACCCATCCCACTTTCATCGCTTTAGCTGATGCCAACCAATATGCAATTCGGATTATTGATCGCGTCAAAGTCAAAGGAAAATCTGATGCGGTCACCGTGTATGAAGTGTTTGATGCCGATTTACCGGAGATTAAAGCCGGAAAACTGATCACAAAAACCACCTTTGAATATGGATTAATGCAATATTATTTAGAGCATTACTCTGAGGCGGCAAGATTATTCCAAGAATGTCTAAATCGCACCCCCCAGGATCAAGTTGCTCAAATTTATTTAGAACGATGCTTATCGAAAATGGGGTCAGGATTTGATATGCTTTGAAACATCCCTTCTCTGATAAACAATAACCCAGTATGAGCGATCTGTATATTTCGTGGACAGAATACCACCAAAAAATTGAAACCTTAGCTACCCAAATTTATCAATCTCAATGGCAATTTAATCAAATTGTTTGTTTAGCCCGGGGAGGCTTACGAGTCGGAGATCTTCTCTCCCGTATTTTTGAACAACCTATGGCAATTTTAGGCACATCATCCTATCACGGTGTCGGAGGTAAAGTTCGAGGTAAAATCAAAATTGCTGAACACCTAACCATGACAACAGATACCTTGGGAAGTCACGTTTTATTAGTCGATGATTTAGTTGATTCTGGGATGAGTCTACAAGAATCAATCCATTGGTTAAAATCTCGCTATCCTCAAATTCAAGATTTAAAAACCGCCGTTCTCTGGTATAAAAGTTGTTCAGTGATTCCGCCGGATTATTATGTCGATTATCTAGGGGATAACCCCTGGATTCATCAACCCTTTGAATGTTATGAAAACATGAACTTAGCCGAACTCAAACCTCAAACTTAAGAAATGCTCAACCGTCAACCCACAGCGAACAAACTGCCATAGATTGCAAATATTAATTTTACTGCCGTAAAATATTTGATTTTCTTACGCATTGGAAACACACAATTCTAAAATCCTGTGTTATCTTGAAAATCGTAAACACTGAACGCATAAAACCGTTTAGGGAGCCAAGGAGGTGATGCCCATGATTGAAAGTAGTAAACCCATGGGTCACCGGATTGGAAAATGCCGGCTGTGCGCCGGGGCTGTCCTCTAGTGAAATGTCTGTGTTCCGTTAGGACACTTGCTGACCTAGATAACCGGACTCATTAGAGTGATCTTCCGGCAGTCAGGTTTCAATCCAGGAGACCCGCTAGACCGCTCTCATCCCACTTGCACTGACAACTCGCAGAGCAACTTCGGGGTGAGAGCGGATAGTTATTTAATGATCAGTTGATGATAAATCCAGAACAGCCAATGGTAAGATTACTAAGTGATAGTGAAATTGAAACCTATGCGAGTCAACTCTCCGGTTGGACGGTTGAAGGAAAGACTTTAAAATTAGTCAAAAGATTTAAAGATTTTATTGAAGCCATTGAATTTGTAAACAAATTAGTTGAACCATCTGAAGCCGCTGGACATCACCCGGATTTAACAATTTCTTATAATCGCGTCACAATCAACCTAACAACTCATGACGCCGGGGGTTTAACTCAAAAAGATTTTACTTTAGCTCAAGAAATTTCAGCGCTGAAGTAAATATTAACTCTAGGTGCTGATTTTAGGGATTGAATATTTTAATTCAGAGCAGCTTAAATCTAGCAGGGTTAATACTCAGAGGGAACTGGAGCAAAAACACTACATGAAGATCATTTTTGAGAAACCCGAATTGTTCCATAACTTTGATGAGCAAGCTGAACTGATTGAGAAACTACTTGATATCGGTACGGCTTTATCTGAAACTCAAGATTTAAGTGTTCTACTCAATTTAATTTTAACCAAAAGTCGAGAAATTACTTGGAGTGATGCGGGCAGTGTCTATCTCATCGATCACACCGATAACACCTCGAAATTACTGTTTAAAGTTGCACAAAATGCGTCTTTACCCAATTTATCCTTTCAAGAATTTTCCATCCCTTTAACACCCCGAAGTTTAGCCGGATATGTCGCCTTAAAATCGGTTTCATTAAATATTCCCGATGCCTATAATTTACCCGCAAATGAACCGTATCAACTTGATCGCAGTTTTGATGAAAATATTAGTTATCGTACCTGTTCGGTTTTAGTGGTTCCGATGCAAAACCGCAAAGGAGAGGTAATAGGGGTTCTACAACTGATTAACCGTAAAGTTAAACCGGGTGTGGAAATTACGGCGGAAAATGCAGTGGAAATGACGCAACCTTATTCGATTTGGGAAGAGCGAATTTTGCGCTCGCTGGCTTCCCAAGCCGCAATTTCAATTGAACGAAATCATTTACAAGAAAGTATTGAACATCTCTTTGAGGGGTTTGTACGAGCTTCTGTCCAAGTCATTGAAGCCCGTGATCCCTGCACTTTTGGTCACTCAGAGCGAGTTGCAAAATTAGCTGTGCGTTTAAGTGAAGAAGTTAATACCATCACTTCAGGTTCCTTAGCTTCATTTTCTTTTAGCAATCGTCAACTACAAGAACTCCGCTATGCAGCATTACTCCATGATTTTGGTAAAGTCGGTGTTCCTGAAGCCATTTTAACTAAACCGAAAAAACTTTATCCGCTTCAATTAGAAATCATTCGTCATCGGTTTGCCTTAGCACAACGTACCTTAGAATTAGAAACAACGCAAAAAAAATATGAACATTTATTGAAGCATTCTGCTCAAAAAATGACAAAAGAAACTGAATGTAAGTTTTGTCAAACTCTGCCAGAATTAGAAACAAAATTATCAGAATCACTTGCTAAATTAAGCCATTATTGGACAGTTTTATTAGAAGCAAATGAACCCAGAGTTTTAGCAGAAACTCCTATCAATCAACTCAGGGAAATTGCTCAGATGACCTATCAAGATTTAGACGGAGAAATGAAACCGTTATTAACTCCCGAAGAAATCGAACAGTTATTAGTGGAACGAGGGAATTTAACCGCAGAAGAACGAGAAAAAATTGAATCCCATGTCACTCATACCTATGGATTTTTAAGACAAATTCCTTGGACAAATGACTTAAAAGAGGTTCCAACCATCGCCTATCGACATCATGAAAAAATCGATGGAAGCGGATATCCTTTAGGATTAAAATCATCCGAAATTCCCATTCAAGCTCAAATTATTACCATAGCTGATATTTATGATGCACTAACAGCAGGCGATCGCCCATATAAAACCGGATTACCGACTGTAACAGCTTTAAAAATCTTACAACAAGAAGCCGCCAAAAATAAAATTAATGCTGATTGTTTAGAACTGTTTAAACAACGAAGGGTTTATGAAGTCTTAGGACATACAATTGATGTCGTCATGGAATTAGCATAAACCAGCCAGACTAGCCAGAAAAACTAATGGGGATATCAGGGATTGTAGGGGGGTATCCTATTAACTGTTCGGATTATTCTCATGAATCAGGACGCTCAAAAGTTAAGCTGATGGTAAATATCAATAGACAGGGAACATTAAGAAAAGTCCCCGGTCTATTCATGAATCAAATTTAACTATTTTTTGGGGGATGAATTGGATTTATTACCAATCAATCGATCAACTAAATCTTTATGATAATTTGGAGGAACTTTAGGAACTTCTCGATGGGGAGGGGCGGGGGTGGGTGTCGTTGGACGGGAGACTTGAGTTTGAGAAGCAACAGGATTGGTATAGGGTGGCCGTCCGCAGCCTAAAATGATCCCAGGAGTCCGAGTTCGACGCATCACTTCACCGCCATTCGCATCATTTCCGATCCCTGTATTCCCTTCAATACTAATAATACTGCCATCGGGTTTAACAGATTCAACGATTCCCACGTGATCGGCTATTCCATCTCCTCGCCAACAGAAAAATACAACATCTCCCGCTTTGGGGTCATGGAACCATTGACCCCGGTTTCTAAACCAAGACACACCATCGGGACAGTAAGCAAAACCCTTCGCGCTTCTGATAGGAAGAGGTAAATCAATTTGATCAAAACAGTAGGAGACAAAAATTGCACACCAAGGCACGTAATTCATCCCATACCATTGACCATACTTGTTACCATTACTACCCGGAGGAGATTCCGTGTATCCGACTTCACCAGCAGCAAAGCGAATTAAATTGGCAGCAGTTGTCATTAGAATTCTCCAAAATTGTTGATTAATTGGAATCAAGTAGGGTGCTCAGTGCATGATGGGTTTCGATTTTGGCTGAATTTTAGCCCCCCCTACTGCAAGGCTCTTTACTTCTGTTCTAACATAGTTTTTCAAGGGTTTTCAGGTATTAAATTCAACTTAACATTAGTGCGATCAAGTGGGATGTCTCTAAATAGGTCAGGATTTGGATTATCTAAGAAGGTTTAGAAATCATAAATATTTGGCTCAGAATCATTCATAATATCCTCAATTTTCTTTAAAAAACCTTAATCGTAGGGTGCGTAAGCGCAGTGCACACATCAACATTATATCACATTTGTTTAAAAAACCTTAATCGTAGGGTGCGTAAGCACAGCGCACCCACCAATATTAGATCACAACCCCAGAGATATTTATTATGCACTCAATTTATTGTCAGCGATCGCACAATCTTTTGAGCAATTTATATTAAAAATTAATGAACCTGAATTAGTATACAATAGTTCAATCATTATCTTGAATTAACAAAATTGAACCCATGCTCCACAATTTTATTCCCCCTGAACGGTTTTTTCCTTATTTAACCTGGACAGAAATTGAATCAATGGCTGATAAAAATAATGTGGTTATTTTACAACCCATTGGAGCGATTGAACAACATGGCCCCCATTTACCGTTAATTGTTGATGCAGCGATCGCAACGGCTGTAACAGGTCAAGCTTTAGCCCAACTTAATGATAACATTCCAGCTTATGCTTTACCCACAATTTATTATGGAAAATCTAACGAGCATTGGCATTTCCCCGGAACAATCACGTTAAGTTCCCAAACTTTAATGGCGGTATTAATGGAACTAGGCGAAAGCATTTATAGGGCGGGATTTAGAAAATTAGCTTTTATTAATGCTCATGGCGGACAACCCCAAATATTAGAGATGGTAGCACGAGATTTACATCAAAAATATGAAGATTTTTCCGTATTTCCTTTATTTGTTTGGCGGGTTCCTAACGTTGCTGGGGAACTCTTAACCCCGAAAGAATTAGAGTTAGGAATTCATGCCGGAGATGCTGAAACCAGTTTAATGTTATCCTTACTGCCAGAACAAGTTAAAATGGAGAAAGCCGTTTGTGAATATCCGCACGGTTTACCTGAAAATAGTTTATTAAGTATGGAGGGAAAATTACCCTTTGCTTGGGTAACGCAAGATTTAACGAAAACTGGCGTTTTAGGGGATGCAACGGTAGCGACAAAGGAAAAAGGCGATCGCATTTTAGCGTCTTTAGTCAACAGTTGGGTGAAAGTTATTGAGGATTTATATCAATTTAAACAACCCCAAAAGTTTAAGGAGTAAAATAATTTTTCGGGTGAGGATGACCTGAATGTCATCGATTATGTCACAATATTGTTTACGAAAAATTGACAAAAACAATACTATCCATGAATTCATCCTTACAACGGGCATTCAACCAAGGTAACGCCCTGAAAGTGATTAGCGGTTTAACCAATTTTAACGTCGGACGGGTTGCCTCTGTGGTGAAAGCAGCCACTCAAGGCGGCGCAACCTTTGTGGATATTGCAGCCGATCCTAGCTTAGTTCAAATCGTCCGTCAATTAACTTCTCTCCCCATCTGTGTTTCTGCGGTTGAACCTGAAAAATTTCTCCCTTGCGTCGAAGCAGGTGCAGACTTAATTGAAATTGGTAACTTTGATGCGTTCTATGCTCAAGGACGCCGTTTTGAAGCCGCAGAAGTTCTGCAACTGACCCATGAAACTCGCGCGTTATTACCCCATATTACCTTGTCGGTTACTGTTCCCCATATCCTCGAACTTGACCAACAAGTTGAACTCGCCTTAGAACTCGTTAAAGCGGGTGCAGATATCATCCAAACCGAAGGCGGAACCAGTTCTTCCCCAGTTCATGGTGGCACATTAGGGCTCATTGAAAAAGCAGCCCCGACCTTAGCCGCCGCCTCAGAAATTTCTCGCGCTGTCTCCGTCCCGGTGTTATGCGCTTCGGGTATTTCTAATGTTACAGCACCGATGGCTATTGCTGCGGGCGCGGCGGGGGTTGGTGTGGGTTCGGCCATTAACCGCCTCGATAACGAAGTCGCAATGGTAGCTGTAGTTCGGAGCTTAGTTGAAGCTTTAGCAACGGTTCAAGCTAACCGAGTTTACGCTTAAAAAGGCAATAGGGAATTACAATTACGAATTACGAATAGGGAATGGGAAAGAAAGCTTCTATTTTCTGTTCCCTATTCCCTATTCCCTGTTCCCTCTTATAAATAATTGACAAACCAGGTTAAATAATCTTCTATTAAACTATAGTTTGGCGACTCTTCATCAGATGCTTTTAATTCAGCTAAAGGAATGGTAAATTTTCGATTATCACTCACTCGTTTAACATCAACAATAATTCCTTCCATTTCATCGGTTTTTTCTTGAAATTTTCCTAATAAAAAAATATCGGTGTAAGAAGGATTTGTTTTTTTCAGTTTTTCATAATCCTTAGAACTTCCTGAACCATAGAGATATTCTTCTTCCCAGAGAAATTCCTCTGTTCCTGTTAAATAACAAGGTAATTTAATCTGAGCTTTTAAATATTTCAGATATCGATTTAAAGTTTTAGGAGTGACTTCTAGGTCATCAGTACCTAGAATTTTTTCCATTTTCGCCTCAAATTCTTCTACATTAAAATCATCATCTTCAAACAAACTGGAAACATTCAAAAATCCCATTGACTCCATTTGTTCAATAATATTAGTCATGGAATTGAGTAACTCTTCTTTAAAATTCTCTCTTTGCTTATTAACTAAACCCGATACAATTGTTTCATCAATTTGCAGGGGTTTTAAATCCTCTCCAGGGGGTTGTAATTTTTTTTTGTTTTTGTTTTGATACAGTTTAGACATTCCGTTATACCAAGCACAGTAGTTCTTGATCTCAACCCTAGATGATTTTAAATTGATCTTTTTTAAGGTTTTAAGTTGTAGAGACGCTTGAAGGCAGATCTCGACCCATTTCGACCTCAAGATTTTTTAATTGGGAAGGGAGTAAAATTTAGTATATCGTGGTACAGGTCTTTTTTGAATTGCCAAGGGAAACAATTATGGTACAAACAGAACAACCCGCTATACCCGTTATTTATCAAGGACAGTTTGGAGAGTACACAATTAACGAGGGGGATCGTTGGGGTGTGCTCATTTATCGCGCTGGCTTAATCATAGCAGCCCTATGCTTTACGGTGGCAACAGCATTAGTTTTGTTTCAAGGAAATAACCCTTTAGTGATACAAGCATTAACGCCTCTCTACTTCGGTTTTTGGTTGGGGTTAGGAGTGAGTTTATTAACGATTCATATTTATTTAATTCCTTTACACCAATTATTACAACTTTTTTGGTTAATTGGAGGAATTGCTTCTGCGGTTTTTGCTTGGGTCGATGAAGAACCTTTGGCTTTAACTATTTATCACCATCCCTATACTTTGTTTGGCGTCGGTTTTACCTTTGTTGCTTTAACGGGAATTTATTTTAAAGAAGCTTTCTGTTTTAATCGCATGGAAACTAAACTATTAACCCCGCTAGTTCCTTTATTATTACTGGGATTTATTGCGGGAATTTGGTCGGTTTCTGCTCAAAAAATTTTCTTAGCATTTTGGGCGATTCAATTTATCATTTTTGCAGGTCGAAAAATCTTTCAGGATATTCCTGGGGATATTGGGGATAAAAGCGTTTTTGACTATTTAAAAAATAGAAAAGCCGCCTAATACATTAATTTTGGGCGTAAGGGCGAGGTCACCTCGCCCCTACCAGTAATCTAAAGATCACTTTGAAAATCAAAAATTAAATCATCTAATTCTGAATAATCGGGTAAGTTATCTTCTAATATTTTACCGTTTCTAACGACAATGCGATCGCTTTGTTGACGGGATAAGATTTCACTGAAATAACGACCTTTAAAAATAATAAAATCTGCTGGAAGTCCGACACCAATTCGTCCGACATCTGATAACCCCATTAAATCGGCTGGAGTTGTTGTAACACTGCATAACCAATCTTCAAACGGTCGATCTAAATGACAAATTCTCACCGCCATTTTAAACACTTCTAAGCCATCATGATCGCCAAATCCATAAAATGGATCACGACAATTATCACTCGCAAATGCAACAGGAACCCCGGTTTGTTTCAATTCATGAACTAAGGTTGTCCCGCGCCAGTGAGGGGTTTTTGGAGATTGAGATTGATCAGATTGACGATCTTGTAAATACAGGTTACACATCGGTAAACTAACCACCCCAATTCCGGCGGATTTCACTAACTTTAAAGTTTGTTGAACAACATCATCGGGTTGTACGGCTAAACTACAACAATGTCCGCAAACAATTTGACCTTCAAACTTATATTTTAACGTGGCTTCTGCAATTTTTTGTAAACAAATAGATTCTATTTCTCCATTTTCATCTACATGAAAATCTAAGTTTAATTTCCGCTCTTTTGCAATTTCAAAAACTCGGTCAATTTGCTGATCTAAATCAGGATTCATATAGGCAACTCCCCCTAAAATACCGCCTGATTCTGAAATTTTATTAACGAGTTTTTCAGCCTCTGGCGTTAAATAATAATCTAAAGAAGCTAAAGCAACCGCCTGCAAAATTAAGCGATTTTCCCATTGTTTTCTTAGGGTTTTAAACGCATCCCAACTTAAATCTATTAACCGTCCTGAAGAATCTAAATGAGTCCTAATCGCTTTTGTTCCATGTACATAACTACACTTTAATCCAAATTCCATACGTCGATAAATATCTTCCGCCGTCCAGATTTCTTCATCTTTAAACGTCGCCGTTAACGCATCGTTAAAGGTTCCTTTTTGATTCGGCGAACGTTCCCAAATATGACCTTTATCTAAATGGGTATGAACATCTACAAAACAAGGCCAAATTTGTTTCCCCTGTAAATCTACTGTGGGAATAGAATCTGACTCACTTTGACCCGCAATCACAATTTTCTCAAAGAGTCCCGATGCTATTTTAACATCCACTAACGTCATCCCATCTTGATTGGCTGAATTTGCGATCGCCTCATTTTTATCTTTAAGTACACAAACGGGAACACGAACATTTTTTAACCAATAACCAGAGGTATTAGGAATCATAAGTGGGGACTAGAAACCGCGTTTCTCTACTTTTTAACATGATTTCAGCAAGCATGGAGAAGAAACCCGGTTTTTGAGCTTAAGCAGGGAACTAGAAACCGCGTTTCTCTACTTTTTAACATGATTTCAGCAACCATGAAGAAGAAACCCGGTTTCTGAGTCTAAGTAGGGGAATAGAAACCGGGTTTCTCTGCTTTTTTAGCATTGTTTCAGCAACCATGAAGAAGAAACCCGGTTTCCCGCCAAAGCTAAAAACTGTCTAAAGATTCAGGGTTATGCAAAAAACGTATGGTATTAATGCTAAATCTTCATAAAGTTTTAAGTTTTGTAACATTAGCTACGATTATATCGAGTTTCCGGCACTAACTTATTCATATTCCTTAACCTTTCGGTTGAAGAACACAGGTGAAAGCTCTCACTTGAGGATGATTTTCACCCTAAACTTAAGCAATTTTTGACATTTGAGTCTCGCATGATACGGTTTGCCTTCAATAGACCTGTTACGATTTGGCCAAATTTGATCCATTTCTCATTTTGGCCTAACAAGTTCGAGACCGAGCAATACTGAGGAATAGGTTATGACCAGCACACTCCCACAAAAAGTGGCTACCAACAAATTTGAGAAGATCAAAGCAGAAAAAGACGGTTTAGCCGTTAAAGACGAAATCGAAACCTTAGCCCGTTTAGGTTGGGAAGCAATGGACGAAACTGACCGAGACTACCGCCTGAAATGGTTAGGGGTCTTCTTCCGTCCGGTGACTCCGGGTAAATTCATGCTGCGGATGCGTTTACCGAATGGGGTCATCACCAGTGAGCAGATGCGGGTTTTGGGGGAAATCGTGCAACGCTACGGTGATGACGGTAATGCTGATATTACCACAAGACAAAACCTTCAGTTAAGAGGAATTCGGCTTGAAGATATTCCTGACATTTTCCGACGCTTTGAAACCGTTGGGCTCACCAGCATTCAGTCAGGAATGGATAACGTGCGAAACATCACAGGTTCACCCGTTGCGGGGTTAGATGCGGATGAACTGTATGATACCCGTGAGTTAGTCCAACAAGTTCAAGACTTAATTACCAATCACGGAAAAGGCAATATTGAATTTACTAATTTACCGCGAAAATTCAATATTGCCATCGCCGGATGTCGGGATAATTCCGTTCATGCTGAAATCAATGATATTGCCTTTGTTCCCGCATTTAAACAGGATATTTTGGGGTTCAATGTCTTAGTGGGAGGCTTCTTTTCTGCCACCCGTTGTGCGGCTGCTATTCCCTTAAATGTCTGGGTACAACCTGATCAAGTTGTGGGGTTATGTCGTGGTATTTTAGAAGTTTATCGAGACAATGGGTTAAGAGGAAGTCGTCAAAAATCTCGGCTGATGTGGTTAATTGATGAATGGGGAATTAATAGGTTCCGTTCAGAAGTGGAAAAACAAATGGGTTATTCCTTAGAACCTGAAGCCGAAAAAGACGAAATTCTCTGGGAAAAACGGGATCATATTGGGGTTTATCAGCAAAAGCAACCGGGATTCAACTATGTGGGATTAAACGTTCCCGTTGGGCGGTTGTATGCCAACGATATGTTAGAATTAGCCCGAATTGCTGAAGTTTATGGTGCTGGTGAAATTCGCTTAACCGTTGAACAAAATGTCATTATTCCCCATATTTCTGATAGCCGTTTAGAAGCTTTTCTCACTGAACCACTTTTAGATAAATTTTCCATTAGTCCCTCTAGTTTAAGCCGAGGCTTAGTGTCCTGTACAGGCGCACAATTCTGTAACTTTGCTTTAGTTGAAACTAAAAATAGAGCTACGGCATTAGTGAAAGAATTAGAAGCAGAATTAACCGTTGAAAAACCTGTGCGAATTCATTGGACAGGCTGCCCTAATTCCTGCGGACAACCCCAAGTCGCTGATATTGGATTAATGGGAACAAAAGCCCGCAAAGACGGTAAAGTTGTTGAAGGCGTTAACCTCTATATGGGCGGAAAAGTTGGGAAAGATGCTCAACTCGGTGAATGTGTTCAAAAGTCCATTCCCTGTGAGGATCTAAAACCCATTTTGCGACAAATTCTTGTAGAGCAATTTGGTGCTAGACTTAAAGATGGAGTCGATTTAACGAGTTCAGACTCTAAGATTAATTCCCCAAACAGTACCGATGATACACCTGCTAAACCAGCAACAATTGTTTTTGCAAAATCGGGTAAAACCATTACCTGTGCAGAAAATGAACTCATTCTCGACGTAGCAGAACGGGAAGGGATTTTGATTCCCAGTAGTTGCCGTTCAGGAAATTGTGGAACCTGCCAACAAAAATTAATTGAAGGGCAGATCCAATATAATAATCCTGATGCAGCAAAAGACCTAGAACCGGGTATGATTTTAACCTGTAATGCCCAGGCAATAAATACAGTCGTTATTGATGCTTAACGACTCAAAAATTGAACAAGAAAACTCCATCAATTATTGACCAACACGGAATAAAGATATAGGACATGAGTAAGCTTTCACGACGTAAATTCCTTTTGACGGCTGGTGTGACTGCGGCGGGTACTATCTTTGTACATGGCTGTACTTCCGGTACTAATTCTTCAACAACGACTACTAATTCTTCCCCGGCTGCAACCGCAGTTCCCGCAGCGAATATTAATCCGGCTGATGCACCAGAAACACCAACAGCAACATTAGGATTTATCGCTTTAACCGACTCTGCCCCCTTAATTATTGCCTTAGAAAAAGGGTTATTTGCGAAATATGGCATGACCGATGTTAAGGTGGTTAAACAAGCTTCTTGGCCTGTGACCCGTGATAACTTAGAATTAGGGTCTGCGGGTGGAGGAATTGATGGGGCGCATATTTTATCTCCCATCCCCTATTTAATGACATTAGGAACGATTACCAAACAACCCGTTCCCATGTATCTTTTAGCCCGATTAAATACTAATGGTCAGGCAATTTCATTAGGAAAAGATTACCTAGATGCTAAAATAACCGTTAATGATAGTGCTAAATTTAAAGACCTTGTATTAGCCGCTAAAAATTCAGGAAAAGAAGTCAAAGCCGCCATTACATTCCCCGGAGGAACCCACGATTTATGGATGCGCTATTGGTTAGCTTCAGGAGGAACAATTCCTGATAGTGATATTTCGATTATTCCAGTTCCGCCTCCCCAAATGGTTGCTAATATGAAAGTTGGCAATATGGAAGGCTTCTGTGTGGGTGAACCTTGGAATGCTCAATTAGTCAATCAGAAAGCAGGATATACGGCATTAATTACCGGAGAATTGTGGAAAGATCACCCGGAAAAAGCCTTTAGTATGCGCGCCGACTGGGTAGATAAAAACCCCAAAGCCGCAAAAGCATTAACAATGGCGGTCTTAGAAGCGCAACAATGGTGTGATAAACCCGAAAATATTGAAGAAATGTGTCAAATAGTTTCTCAGGATAAGTGGTTTAAAGTACCTGTAAAAGATATTATTGAGCGCTCTAAGGGAAATATTGACTTCGGTGATGGTCGGGTTGTAACCGCCAGCCCCATTGCGATGAAATTCTGGAGAGATAACGCTTCTTACCCCTATAAAAGCCACGATACTTGGTTCTTAACGGAAGATATTCGCTGGGGATATTTACCGCCTGATTTAGATATTAAAGCCACCGTTGATAAAGTCAACCGCGAAGATATTTGGAGGGAAGCCGCAAAATCGTTAAATGTTCCCCCAGACCAAATTCCAGTAACCCCTTCTCGCGGCGTTGAAACCTTCTTTGATGGTGTCCAATTTAACCCCGATGATCCTCAAGCTTATCTCAATAGTTTAGCCATCAAAAAAATCTAATATCCTCGATTTGACCCCCCTAACCCCCCTTACAAAGGGGGGAACTAGAGACTTAAAGCCTGATTCAAATTCACTCATCTCTAACTTATATGACCACTAGCATTAAAGCCCGTTCTAGCAGTAATAATCCGCTTAATTTCTTCTTTGATGGGTTTAATAAAAACCGCAATAAAATCCTTCGTCCCTTAATTGCAGTCGTTATTTTCCTGGCAATTTGGCAACTGTTATGTTCAGGAGAAAACCCTAATTTACCTTCTCCCATTACCACCATTAAAGAATCTTGGGAATTAATTATTAACCCATTTTTTGATAATGGAGGTACGGATAAAGGGTTATTTTGGCAAGTTTTAGCCAGTTTACAACGGGTTGCTATTGGATTTACCTTATCGGCAATTGTCGGAATTGCATTAGGGATTTTAATTGGGACAAATGCCTTTATGTATGATGCCTTAGATCCCTTATTTCAAATCCTCAGAACAATTCCTCCCCTGGCTTGGTTGCCCATCGCCTTAGCTGCCTTTCAACAATCGAATCCTTCTGCAATTTTCGTGATTTTTATTACGGCAATTTGGCCGATTATTATCAATACCACCGTCGGCGTTCAACAAATCCCCCAAGACTATAAAAACGTAGCTAGAGTGTTACGTTTACCCCGACAAAAATACTTCTTCAAAGTGTTATTTCCCTCGGCTGTTCCTTATATCTTTACCGGGTTAAGAATTGGGATTGGTTTATCTTGGTTAGCCATTATTGCGGCGGAAATGTTAGTCGGAGGTGTAGGGATTGGATTCTTTATTTGGGATGCCTATAATAGTTCTCGAATTAGTGCGATTATCGTTGCTTTAATCTATGTCGGGGTTGTGGGTTTAATCCTCGACCGCACCATTGGTTTTATTGCTTCAAAAGTGGTTCCCGCCGAGCAAAAATAAACTCTGATTTCCGTCAATTGTTCACCTTTCTTACCTGAAATTATGTCTGTATTCGTTGAAGTTGATCACGTTCATCGCGTTTTTAATCTCCCCAATGGAGAACAATATATTGCGCTGAAAAATATTGAACTCAAAATTAAAAAAGGTGAATTTATTTCCTTAATCGGACATTCGGGCTGTGGGAAATCAACCTTATTAAATATTATTGCCGGGTTAGATCAAGCCAGTCAAGGTGGAATTATTGTTGAAGGTCGAGAAGTTCGTGAACCTGGGCCAGATCGCATGGTGGTGTTTCAAAATTATTCCTTATTACCTTGGTTAACAGTCCGAGAAAATATTGCCTTAGCCGTTGATGAAGTTTATCGCAAACTGTCTAAAACTGAACGCCACAATATTGTTGAACATCATATCAAATTAGTCGGTTTAAGACACGCGGCGGATAAACGACCGGGCGAAATTTCCGGGGGAATGAAACAACGAGTTGCTATTGCCCGTGCCCTGGCTATTCGCCCCCAATTATTACTTTTAGATGAACCCTTTGGGGCGTTAGATGCGTTAACAAGAGGCGGGTTACAAGAGCAGTTAATGAAAATCTGCGAAGCGAACCAAGTTAGTGCCGTAATGGTGACTCACGATGTCGATGAAGCCTTGCTTTTATCCGATCGCATTGTCATGTTAACCAACGGCCCAGAAGCCCATATCGGGCAAATTTTAGAGGTGAATATTCCCCGTCCTCGTCAACGGATGGATGTGGTCAACCATCCGAACTATTATGCCTTGCGAAATGAAATTGTTTATTTCCTGAACCAACAGAAAAAAGCCAAAAAATCAACGGTCAAAAAAGCTCCTACTGTTATTGCCCAAAATGGCTTAGAAAAAGTCAACTTAGACATCGGTTTTATCCCCTTAACTGACTGCGCTCCTTTAATTATTGCTAAAGAAAAAGGCATTTTTAAGGAATATGGCTTAACAGAAGTTAAATTAAGCCGAGAAACCAGTTGGAAACTGTTAGGTCAAGGCGTAGTTGAAGGGCGTTTAGATGCAGCCCAAATGGTGGCAGGAATGCCCTTAGCCATGACATTAGGCTTCGGTAAAAATCCCCCAATTCCGATGGTAACAGCCTTAACTTTATCGCGTAATGGGAATGCCATTACCCTCAATAAAGATTTGTATGAAAATGGGGTTAGAACCTTAGAAGATTTTAAAACTTATATCGACAATCATCTTGACAAAGTACATACATTAGGCATGGTTCATCCGAGCTCCATGCACAATTTAATGCTCAGGTATTGGTTAGCCGCAGGAGGAATTAACCCGGATCAAGATGTTAATTTAACCGTGATTCCACCGCCTCAAATGCAAGGGAATTTAAAAGCGGGAAATATTGATGGTTATTGTGTCGGGGGGCCTTGGAATGCGCGCTCTGTTCATGAGGGGTTAGGCTTTATTATTGCCAATAGTTTTGATATTTTCCCCAATGGACATACAGAGAAAGTTTTAGGGGTGACAGAAGACTGGGCAAATCGTTATCCTAAAACCCATATTGCCTTGGTAAAAGCCTTAATAGAAGCTTGCGATTATTGCGATGATCGCCGAAATCGAGAAGAAATTTTAGAGATTTTATGCCGCGATGAATACGTGGGCTCTCATGCCGAATATACTCGATTAGGATTTATTGATCCAGTTGAACGGGGAGATGGTCAACCACCTAAATTATTAATCAATTACAATCAATTTTTTGTGGATAAAACCAATTGCCCCGATGCTACAGAATTTCTCTGGATCATGGCAGAAATGGCACGTTGGGGCATTATTCCCTTTCCGAAAAACTGGGTTTCCATTATAGAACGGGTGTTAAGAACGGATGTTTATGGTCAAGCTGCCAGAGAGTTAGGATTATCCGATGTGGGACGCGATCGCCAAAGCATTAAATTATTTGATGGCACGATTTTTAATCCCCATGAACCGATTAAATATCTCAAAAATCTGAAGATTAAACAGGAGATTCAGATTGAAGAAATCATCCTTGATCCGATCGCTGCTTAACTGTAAACTATCAACCGTTAACCGTCAACCCTTATGCAAATTTTAGATAATATTTCCTCTAAACCCAATTCTTCCTCAAAATCCGATGCCTTTTTAGTGATTGATCAAGTTTCCAAAGTGTATGACACCCCAAAAGGGAAATATATTGTGCTTGAAGATGTCAATCTTCAGGTTAAAGAAGGTGAATTTATCTCCATTATTGGTCACTCAGGGTGCGGAAAATCCACGCTTTTAAATATGGTAGCCGGGTTTAATCAACCCACAACCGGAGTTGTATCCGTTCAAGGACAACTGATCACTGAACCAGGCCCAGAACGGATGGTGGTGTTTCAAAATTATTCCCTGTTACCTTGGTTGACCGCTAAAGAAAATATTCACTTAGGCGTTGAGTCAGTATATCCTGACAAATCAACCGCCGAACAACTGGAAATTGTCAAAGAAAATTTAGAGTTAGTCGGGTTATCCGAAGCAGCCAATAAAAAACCGGCTCAACTCTCAGGAGGCATGAAACAACGGGTTTCCATCGCCCGCGCCCTAGCCACTCGTCCCCAAATCTTAATTTTAGACGAACCCTTTGGCGCGTTAGACCCAATTACCCGCGAAGAATTACAAGAAGAACTTCTTAATATTTGGCAAGATCATCGCATTACCGTGTTGATGATTACCCATGATATTGATGAAGCTTTGTTTTTAGCCGATCGTTTAGTGATGATGACCAATGGCCCCGCCGCCCAAATTGGGGAGATTTTAGACATTCCCTTCTCCCGTCCTAGAAATCGGGCGAAAATTATGGAAGACCCCCGATATTATGAATTACGGAACTATGCCCTCGATTTTCTCTTCCGACGTTTTGCCCATCATGAGGAAGACGAAGAGACCATCGCAGAGATCATCCCAGAAAAAACCGAAGAGACAACCCCTGACATGGGATCGGCACAAAGCACTACAATAGCACCCAGTTCTAGTCATCGATCAGTAGAGGTGCTCAAGATGCAACCCAATCAACCGAACCCCAATGACAATCCTTATGCTACACCTTCTGAACCTGAGTTAACCTATGCGCCTGATCCTGCACCCCCAATGCCATCAGAAGAAATGTCACCTGCGATGAAAACAGGGATATTATTTGGTTTGTGGGGAGTGATTATTGCGACCTTAGTCGGATCATTAGTCTTAAACCCAACATCCACCACCAACCAAGAGGCAGAAACAACAGAATCTCCCTCTGAGGTTACGGCTACAACATCCACCTCGGTTACTCAAACGGTTACTCCCATCACGACACCCACAGCCACCTTATCACCAAGCCCCACAGCCACCTTATCGCCCTCTCCCATTCCAACGGTCAGTCCCTCTCCCGCTCTAGGTTCAACGCCAACTTTCTCCCCTAATACCATCCCAACAACGTCACCGAGTCCTGATAGTTTGGCATCAACCACAACCCCTAGTTCAACAACAGCAACATCACCAACAACCACAACTTCCCCATCCCTGACGGCTTCTCCGTTTCCCATCGCCACGGCATCCCCAACCCCAGAGAGTTTAACCTCGGCGACAACTTCACCTTCTGTAACGGCAACATCCCCGACAACCACAGCTTCTCCTGTTTCAGAGGGAACTTTCTCTCCTACTGACTCAACAACAGTAGCCAGCAGCACCACAGCAGCCACTTTGAGTGCTGGAGAGCTTGAACAGCTAAATGAAACGGTTTTTGCTACGATTAATGAAGCTTGGACAGACACACCCGTCACAGCCGTCTCTGTTTATATTGTTAAAGTGAGTCGCACTGGGGATATTTTAAGTTATGAAGCTCAATCTCCCGATGCGACTCAAAATGTTAACAATACCCCTCTGCCAAAGTTAGTCAAGTCGGATGTTACTCAAACTCCCTATACTCAATTTGAGGCAACTTTTGACCCGGAAGGAACATTAGAAATCAAACCCGCTCAATAGATGATCAATGATGAGGAATTGGGAACCTATACTCCTCCCAATTTCTCACTCTAATCTATATTTCATATTAAATTTTCACTTCATTTTTTGAATTTAGCATTTTTTCTAATAACATTATGAATCCTATTAAAACACTTTGTCCCTTTTGTGGTGTAGGTTGTGGTTTAGAAATTGTCTCTACACCAACCTCTGATCAAGACATTAAACGGGATACCCAAGGAAACCCGGTTTGGAAAGTTCGAGGCGATCGCCAACATCCCTCTAGTCAAGGCATGGTGTGTGTTAAAGGAGCTACCGTCACAGAATCTATTCGCCGCGATCGCCTTTTACACCCAATGATCCGAGAAACCTTAGATCAACCCTTCCGACAAGCCAGTTGGGATGAAGCCTTAACTTTAATTGTGGATCGGATTAATACTGTTCGCAGCCAGTATGGTTCCGATGCCTTATGTATGTATGGTTCCGGTCAGTTTGTTACCGAAGATTATTATATCGCCCAAAAACTAATGAAAGGGTGTTTAGCAACCAATAATTTTGATGCTAATTCTCGTTTATGTATGTCATCGGCTGTCTCTGGTTACGTCCAAAGCTTGGGTTCCGATGGCCCACCCTGTTGTTATGAAGATTTAGAATTAACCGATTGTGCATTTATCGTAGGCAGTAATACCGCCGAATGTCATCCGATTATTTTTAATCGTTTCGCTAAATATCATAAAAAAAATCCTGACGTTAAATTAATTGTTGTTGACCCTCGATCTACCCCAACCGCAGAAGCCGCCAATCTACATTTACCCATTCGCCCTGGAACCGATATTGATTTATTGAATGGTATTGGTTATTTATTATTAAAATGGGGAGATATTGATGCACTATTTATTGATGAATGTACCCGCAATTTTCAACAATATGCTCAACTTTTACAATCCTATACCCCCAATATTGTCGCTGAACGCTGTGGAATTCCTATTGAAGACTTAGAAACCGCAGCCCGCTATTGGCAACAGTCTAAACGGATTTTATCCCTATGGTCAATGGGGTTAAATCAATCTTCTGAAGGCACTGCAAAAGTCCGATCACTGATTAATCTACACTTAATGACAGGTCAAATTGGGAAGCCCGGATGTGGCCCCTTTTCCCTGACTGGACAACCAAACGCAATGGGCGGACGGGAAGCCGGAGGTTTAGCCCATCTATTACCCGGTTATCGCTTTGTCAGTAACCCGCAACACCGGGCTGAAGTTGAACGGTTTTGGCATCTTCCTGAAGGTCATATTTCCCCCACCCCCGGACGCACCATTTGGGATATGGTTTTAGGTTTAGAACAAGATCAAGTCCAGTTTCTTTGGATCGCCGCCACAAACCCAGCCGTTAGTTTGCCCGATCTCGAACGCACCAAAGCCGCTTTATTAAAATCTCCCTTTACCGTTTATCAAGAAGCCTACTATCCCACCGAAACCTCAGCTTATGCCCATGTTCTCCTTCCTGCTACCCAATGGAGTGAGAAAACGGGAGTAATGACCAACTCAGAACGCCGCGTTACCTATTGTCCAGGGTTCGATCAACCCCTTGGAGAAGCTCGACACGACTGGGAGATTTTTGCCGAAGTCGGACGACGCTTAGGGTTTAAGGAACAATTTGCCTTTCAAACCTCGGCTGAAGTTTATGCAGAATTTGTGCAACTGACGTCAGGTCGTCCCTGTGATATGTCCGGGTTAAGCCATGACCGTTTACAGCAACAGGGGCCGACCCAATGGCCTTATCCAGAAGGATGTCATGATCCTGAACCCAAACGCTTATACACCGATGGTTATTTTGCCACCTCTGACGGTCGGGCGATTTTTGCTGGGTATCATTCTAAAGGGTTAGCCGAACCCAGTGATCCCAATTATCCCTATGTGTTAACAACCGGTCGTTTGTATGGTCATTGGCACACCCTCACCCGCACCGGACGAACCAACAAAACCCAACAAATGCACCCTGACCCGTTTATTGAAATTCATCCCAAAGATGCAGGGCATTTAGGAATTCAAAATGGCGATATGATTGAAGTGCGTTCTCGACGAGGAAGTTGTCAATTTCCCGCTAAAATTACCGCCTTTATTGCCCCTGGAACCGTATTTGTACCCATGCACTGGGGAGCATTATGGGCAACGGAAGCGGAAGCTAACACTTTAACCCACCCTCATGCCTGTCCCGACTCCCGCCAACCGGAATTAAAAGCCTGTGCTGTTCAATTAATTCCTCAATCTATCATCACTCAACCGTTATCCGTGCTCAGTCAAGAAGTGGATAGTTGATTAACTCTTAAAGCTTTTACTAAATATCGAGAGAAATTGGGTTTTTGGGTTCTCGCTGGCTAGGGAACCTTTGGCAATGTCCATCGACTATTAAAGTAAGTCAGGAGTTAGAAAAATTGCTGACTTACCTTTTCCTAGATCACCTCGGAATTCTGATCACAACTGTTAAACTCTCCTTTCAGGGTGATGCAAACTAACCTTAAAAAATTATAGCTTAAAATTAACAAAAGAATCCTCTATTTTATTAAGTTGAGTGAACCTATGAAACCGACATTAACCTTAGCAACATTGGTATTAGCAGCCAGTTATATACTTCCAGCTTATGCTGTCATTCCTAATACCCGTATTAACACCCAATCTCCAACACAACCATCCCAAGATTTAATTTTAGCTCAAAATAATTTTGATCAATATCGTCAACGTCGTCATGCGGAGTTAGAACAACAAATGCGCGAAGAGGTGAAAAAACCTCAATATAATAATTTATCCCAAGCTCAAAAAGCCCAGATGATTCGAGATGCTCATAATGCTTTAGATCAACGTTTAGATCAAGAATATGACGCTTTAAAACAACGACAATCTAACAATAACCGTAATAACAATAACCGCAATAACAATAACCGTAATAACAATAACCGTAATAACAATAACAATGATCGTTATAACCAACAATCATTTGATCAATATCGTCAACGTCGTCATGCAGAGTTAGAACAACAAATGCGTCAAGAGGTGAAAAAACCTCAATATAATAATTTATCCCAAGCCCAAAAAGCCCAGATGATTCGAGATGCTCATAATGCTTTAGATCAACGTTTAGATCAAGAATATGATTCTTGGAGACGGGGTGAAAATAACGGAAATTATAATAATGGTCGGTATGATTCAGGCAATTATAATCGCGATCGCTATGATCGTTATAATAATCGCAACAATCAACCTTATCCCCAACCCTATCCGAATAATGGGCGTTACACTCGTTAACTTTAGGGTGTATCCCCATCGCAAACAGCTATAGCACTACTTTTCGAGGAAACTACGATTCACTGGGAACAGTAAGAAGTGAAACAGTTTACTGGTTTCACTCCCCAGTCTTAACTGTAATGCGTCGTGCTCTAGCTTCCTGTCGTCAGATTGCTAATCACGTTGATGCCTAAAGAGAAGAATGCAGGGGGTTGACAAAACTCTTCGCTGAGGAGATAATGTTGTAAGGGGGAGTTCGCACATACACTTGATTATTTAATCAATACCTAAAACCAACTCACTCCGATTACCCCTGCGATCGGAATGATTGGTTTTCAGTCAGTGAATTGGCATAAGCAGATTCGATCATGATTAATAATTCAGGAATATCAAAGGGTTTAGAAATAAAATAAGAAATTCCTAATGAGGTGGCGAGAGATTCTAATTCGCCATAACCTGTTGCTAATATCACGGCTAATTTAATTCCTTGGAGTTGTAGTTTGTGGTAAACTTCTGCCCCAGTTAGTTCAGGCATTCTATTATCTAAAATTAATAAATCGGGTTCCTCATCAATTGTTTTTTCCACCGCTTCTTTCCCATCCTTAGCTTCTTTGACCTCCCAACCTTCCTCCTCAAGAATAAACGTGAGGATCGCTCTACTGGCATCGTCATCATCGGCAATCACAACTTTTCGCTTTTTTGCATTCTGAGTGTTCATCTGGGAGTCCTTTTGATCGGTAAATAAAAAACCTGTGAATGAGGTGCTGATAAAGATAAATTAACGACTGAAATCGCTTTTAAACTAACTTCTACTAACTCTTCATTAGCAGTTTTATGGACAACTACTTGGACTTTTCCTCCTTTACCAGCTTGATCAAAGGCTTGAAGAAAATAACGCAGTAAATCATGTAAAAGGCTTCTCGGATCAGCAAAAACTGTGATCGGTTCGTACCAGTCCGGTAAGATTGTAACCTGGCGGATGGCGGTTTCCGTTGAGAGAACATCGATTAAATTAGAGATCTGATCAGTTAGCGACACCGATTGAACTGTGCCAATTTCAAAGGAAGCTAAAGTGCGCCAAATTTCAGCACGACGCCGAAAGATGTCAATAGAATGTTCAGCCTGTCCTAACAATTGCATCGCGTAGTCTAAACGGTTAACCGCCACCATCCGCGACACCACTTCCAGTTTTAAGCGTGCGGCATGATTCGCTTGAATAACATCCTGACGTAAATCTTCTAGGGGCTGATATTCATTGGGATTAGACTTTAATACCCGACGAATATGTTTTTCTAAGTTAGCAACTAATAAGTCCGCTTCAATGCCGTGAGAAGCGCATAGTAATATTTCTTTAAGTCTTTGTCCTGCATCTGGACGCAGCATTGAGATACTCAGGGCCCCGACAATTTCTTGTTTGTCATTGCGTAGCGGAATTCCTTGACAAGTGAACGGATGAAACCCCTCAATAAAATGCTCTGCACTAATAATTTCCACATAATCAGCTTCGGCTAGAGGCGTCCCGATGCCGTTTGCACCCGCGACAGATTCGGACAGCAGAGAACCTGGCCCTGGGAAAGATTCTGTTTCTTGTACCGTCTGCTTATCACCCACAACATCCAATAAAATCGCTTGCTGATCGCTTAACATGACAGCATGACGATCAACCCCTGCCGCCTGTGACAGCATCCGAATGTAAGGACTGGCAACTCGGATTAAATCACTATTTTTCGTGATTAAATCTTCTGTATCGGAAGGTGATAATTTTTCAGCTTGGAGGGTATAGGGGTTAGCACCTTGCAGGTGTGATCGCTCCCACGCTCGATAAATTTTTGATCGCAACATCCGAGCCGGAATCGCACCCATCGACTTGTATATGCGTCCTGCTTCTAAGACATCAGTTTGCAGAGCTTTCATGTCCCTAAGCTCACTTTTTTTATGATATTAAATGTTAGTTGGCTAACCGCACGACACAATTAGAACAGATAGGTTAATAGCCCCAAACTTGATAAATTTTCATCATTTTCTAGTTAAATTTAGTCAAATTTTGATGAAATGACTAAAATTTATAGCAATGGAGCAAAACTTTACTCGATGTAAAAATTTCCGATTGTTCTATTGTCATTATAAACCGAATAAGTTACAAATGCAACTCAAACGACTAATCAGCCTATTTTATAGAGCAAATTTAAAGGAATTGTAAAGAATATCATCATCCCTTAAAAAAGATCGAACTATTCCAGAAGTTCCCTAATTGTGCAATAATGATCCGGCAGTCTCCCAACCCGCCTTTGCATCCGATGGCCGATCATCCTCAAACTCCTGATGAACTAGCCCAAGTCTTAGCTGAATTTCAGGATCTCCATTTTGAACTGCCTGATCCAGAAGCAGAAATTCCTGAATTCGATTTTGAACGCCAAATTGATGTCGCTTGGAAAGTTTGCGATCGCTTCGATTTGCAAACGGAAATCTGGCGAGGTAGAATTTTAAGAGTTGTCCGCGATCGTGAGAAAAAAGGCGGCGAAGGACGAGGTACAGGGTTTTTAAATTGGTTAAAAGAACGAGAAATTAGCAAAAGTCAAGCCTACGCATTAATTGAATTAGCAAATAGTGCTGATACTTTATTAATTCAGGGACATCTGAACCCAGATGCGATTAATAATTTTAGTAAAAGAGCCTTTGTAGAAACGGCAAAAGCTCCCGCAGAAGTGCAACAAATGGTGAGTGATGCCGCTTGTAAAGGCGATCGCATTACTCGCCGTGAAGTTCGACAATTAAATGATGAATGGACGGCGATGAGTTCGGATTTAATTCCTGATGAAATTCGGGAAAAAGCCACAGAAGGTTCCATGCCGCCTCGATATCTGGCTCCCTTGGTTCGAGAACTGGAAAAATTACCCGAAGCTCACATCACAGAATTGCAACGGGAAATGATAGAAAATCCCGATGTTGATACGATTAAACAGTTAACATCCGAAGCTAAAAATTTATCGAAATATTTAGATGCAGCCGCTCAAGTTCAAGCGTTAAATCAATCTTCTGTGGATATGGAAATGGCATTAGAAGAAGCCTTACGGGTGGGATGTTTAAATACGGCTTCTGATTTAGTTAAACAAGCGACTGTGCTCGAACAAACCATGGTTAAACTGTATAGCAGTTGGAAACGAGTCGGAAGTTTAGCGGATCGATTATATGTCGATACGGGAGCAAGTACCCCCCATTTGCGATCGCTTTTAGGATGTTTAGAACAGTTAGCCGGACAAATTATTGAAGTGCAATTAGGAGACGGTAGTGAAGGTCGAATTCGGTTACAAATTCTATCCGATCATGAGTAAACCTGGTTTTTGAGCACTTCCGATCAGATCCCGCTATCGCGAATTCCCATGAAAAGTTAAAATGAAACAGTTGTGCTGAATGGGGATGTGAGTGACGTTGTTGAGATGCCGTAGATCAGGAATTGAGATTAAACCGTTTCATCGTCTACTGTTGCTCGATTCACGTCTCTTTTAACATCAATGTGATAAAATCTAATCCTACAATATGATAGAACGGTATACTTTGCCCGAAATGGGCAATTTGTGGACAGAAACTTACAAGCTGCAAACTTGGTTACAAGTAGAAATTGCCGTCTGTGAGGCGCAGGCAGAGTTAGGATATATTCCATCAGAAGCCGTTGAAGAAATTAAAGCTAAAGCGAATTTTGATATCAAGCGGGTGCTGGAAATTGAGGCAGAAGTCCGCCATGATATGATTGCGTTTTTAACCAATGTCAACGAATATGTCGGGGATGCTGGACGTTACATTCATTTAGGCTTAACCAGTTCTGATGTCTTAGATACCGCCTTAGCTTTGCAGTTGGTGGCGAGTGTGGATGTGTTATTAGAACGCACAGAAGCTTTAATTCAAGCCATTCGTTACCAAGCCCAACAACATCGTGATACGGTGATGATTGGTCGTTCCCATGGCATTCACGCCGAACCCATCACCTTTGGGTTTAAATTAGCGGGATGGTTGGCGGAAGTCTGCCGTAACCGGGAACGTTTGGTGCGTTTGCGTCAAACCGTTGCGGTGGGTAAAATTTCTGGGGCTGTGGGAACCTATGCTAATGTTGATCCCAGAGTCGAAGCGATCGCTTGTCAAAAATTAGGACTCGAACCCGATACCGCTTCCACCCAGGTGATTTCCCGTGATATTCATGCCGAATATGTACAAACTTTAGCGTTATTAGCGGCAAGTATTGAACGGTTTGCGGTGGAAATTCGTAACCTACAACGCACTGATGTTTTAGAAGTAGAAGAATTTTTTGCTAAAGGTCAAAAAGGTTCCTCTGCAATGCCGCATAAACGCAACCCCATTCGCAGTGAACGTCTAACGGGAATGGCGCGAATTATTCGGGGAAATGCGGTCGCTGCGTTAGAAAATGTTGCCCTTTGGCATGAACGGGATATTTCCCATAGTTCCGTTGAACGAATGATATTACCTGATTCTTCAACGGTGGCTCATTTTATGTTAGTTGAACTCACAGATTTAGTCAAAAATCTGTTAGTTTATCCCGAAAATATGCAGCGTAATATGAACCTGTATGGTGGAGTTGTCTTTAGTCAACGGGTGTTATTAACCTTAGTTGAAAAAGGCATAAGCCGCGAGGAAGCTTATAAAATTGTGCAATCTTGCGCCCATACCGCTTGGAACAAAACCGATGGGGATTTTCAAGCATTAATTAGGGAGAACGAACAAGTTAAAGCTCAATTATCTCCTGAAGAAATTGATGCTTGTTTTGACCCCCGACATCACTTGAAAAACCTTGATCAAATTTATCAACGGTTAGATATTTAAACGTTAAAAACTGGGTTTCAATCTCTGATGAGGGATAGATAGTTAATCTCAATGAGCCAGAAAAATAGATTAAAATCCAATTAATTGTAGGGGTTAGGCGTACCTCGCCCCTACAATTAAAATTTGGATATTGTTCAGAATTAATCTTCTTGCTCATACTTTTTTACACTTCATTGATCCTGGCTAGATTATCAAATATTCCCTAAATTAACCCGGTTTCTAACGACTCATATCAACCTTCTTTTAACCTGAATCTTCCTAAACCTATGATGCGATTATTTTTATTTTTATTCCTAATTTTGGGTGTGAACTGTTACCCCGTAAATGCCCAAAATTTAACGCCTCCTCCCGCTTCTCCTGCGGCTTCTCCGCCTCCAGTTGTGGTTCAAGATTATAATCAAGTTCCGGCTTCTGAAAAATTAGTGGATATTAGAAGTGTTAACTTGAATATTCGTCTTGATATTCGGTATGCCACAACCAACAATTTTTTAAAGAAAAAACTGTATTCAGTTCCCCGTTGTTTATTACGGTCTGATGTTGCCCAACGGTTATCACGGGTACAACAAGATTTAGAGGGAATGGGGTTAGGATTAAAAGTCTATGACTGTTATCGTCCCCTATCAGTAACGCGACAAATGTGGGAAATTTTACCCGATACCCGTTATGTCGCAAACCCCGCAAGAGGGTCTCGCCATAACCGAGGGGCGGCAGTTGATTTAACTTTAGTTGATTTACGCACAGGCGCAGAGTTAGAAATGCCAACAGCTTTTGATGATTTTACCGATAAAGCCGCAAGAGATTACCCTGGAAATTCCCCCCAAGTTCGTCGTAATAGTGACTTATTAGCGGCTAAAATGAAACAACAAGGATTCATCCCATTAATTACCGAATGGTGGCATTTTGATGCCCCAGGATGGGATAAATATGGCCTTTTAGATGTTCCATTAGAAAATATTCGTTAACACCCGTTGGGGCGAGGTTTTCTCGCCCCAATTGCTAAGTTTAGATAAGTTTTTTAACTTTATTCTTTCAAGTTATTTCAAATCTCCCCTATTTCAGAAAATTGGAGTAAAATTCTAAGTATAGCTACTTAAACCTAGCTGAATCTAAAATTGAGCGAAAACACAATGCAGTATTACTTCACCGCATTTATCGTTATTTTCTTTATCGCCTGTTACGGTTATAGTTATTTTATTGTTAAACTCGCAAAACAAAAAGGCGAAGAATTCTTATTTTTTGGAATGTTATTAGGGTTATTTGGATTTATGGCTTTTTGTGCCGCTTCTGTACCCTTTTTACATTGGATGCTGGATTAAAATGCCGTTTTTAAGGTTAAATAATTACCGATTTTATTATACCCTAAACGGCGATATTAATCAACCTGTTATTTTATTTTTACATGGATTTCTAGGGAATAGTCAGGATTTTAACACCCGACTTTCCCCCTTATTTTCCCAGTTTTGCTGCTTAACCCTTGACCTCCCCGGACATGGACAAACCCAAGTCTTAGGGGATGATATTTATTATAGAATGTCAGAAACCGCAACGGGGTTGATAGAATTATTAAATTATCTTCAGATTTCCCAATGTTATTTAATGGGATATTCTATGGGAGGAAGATTAGGATTATATTTAACCCTTTATTTTCCTCAATATTTTAAAAAAGTGATCTTAGAATCAACCTCCCCAGGACTTAAAACCGAAGCAGAACGCTTACAACGGTTAATTTCCGATCTTCAAAAAGCCGAACAATTACAAACCTTAAATTTCAAAGAATTTTTAGAAGAATGGTATCATCAACCTTTGTTCAAAACCTTGAGAAATCATCCCGAATTTGAACAAATTTTTAACCATCGTTTGAATAATAATCCCCAAGAATTATCAAAATCTCTGCGTTATTTAGGAACTGGAAATCAACCGTCTTTGTGGGAAAAACTTTCTTCCAATCAAATTCCGTTATTATTATTAGTCGGAGAACTTGATCAAAAATTTAAACGCATTAACCAAGAAATGCAACAGTTATGTCCGGTTTCCCAGTTGCAAATTATCCCCAATTGTGGTCATAATATTTTAATCGAAAACCCTCACGCCTGGATGGAAGCTCTTGTTAAATTTGTATCGGAATGAACTATCAATTTCAATTTGAACCTTATCAACGTTCTTTTAAAACGCCTCTGAAAACCGCTTACGGAATTTGGGAAACGCGCTCTGGAATTATTTTAAGTTTAACCGATGAACAAGGTAGAATTGGATGGGGGGAAATTGCGCCTTTAAGTTGGTTTGGGTCAGAAACCTTAGAAGATGCGATCGCGTTTTGTCAACAACTTTCCTCTGTCATTTCAATTGAAACAATTTTCACCATTCCCGACTCTTTACCCGCTTGTCAGTTTGGGTTTGAATCTGCATTTATGGAGTTAAATGCTAACGCAGATGTTGATTTATCCCAACTTCAGTATAGCGGATTATTACCCACTGGAGAAACAGCATTAACCGTTTGGGAACCTTTATTTCAACAAGGATATCAGACCTTAAAATGGAAAATAGGCGTTGATACAATTACAGAAGAAATTAATCTTTTTAAACAGTTAATAGACAAGATAACACAAACCCTAGAAACCCGGTTTCTTGAAGAAACCCGGTTTCTATCTGGAACTTCAAAAATCCGTCTGAGATTAGATGCAAATGGCGGTTTAACCTTTGAACAAGCGCAACGCTGGTTAGAAACCTATGATTTAATTAATGCAGATCATAAATTAATCGAAATTGAATTTTTAGAACAACCTTTATCGATTTCTCAGTTAGAATTAATGTTAGAATTAAGCGATCGCTATTCAACCCCCCTCGCCTTAGATGAATCCGTTGCTAATTTCCAACAATTAAACTCTTGTTATCAACAAGGATGGTCAGATATTTTTGTGATTAAACCTGCTATTTTTGGTTCTCCGAAAATCCTCAAAAACTTTTGCGATACTCATCATATCGATACGGTTTTTTCTTCAGTTTTTGAAACAAATATCGGTCAACAATCCGCTTTAAAACTTGCATCTGAACTTTTATTATATCATCGTGCCGTGGGATTTGGAATTAATCATTGGTTTATTGCTTAAATGAATTCCTCTTCTATTTTCATACTGAAAAATTAACTATTTTCCAGTATGTCTAGTTTTCTACTAGGATTTTTTATACTTTTTATTATCAATATAATCATTAATGTTTTGCAGCAGATGAGTCAGATACTTAACTATATTTTCTTTATCATCAATCAAGTATCTGAATTCACTTTTGTGATCATCAGCATTGTCACCAGGCTTTTTCCAAATAATTTGATTTGATGCGTCACAAAATGAAACATTTCCATGAGCTAAATCGCATCGTATCTTAACTATAAAGTTAAGGATGACATCTATTTCTTTATCAGGAACTCCTAGATTACCGTGAAAACCATACATATCTATAAGTTTTTTAATTGTCTTAGCGTCTAGGTTGCCAGATATGGGAATATTAGTTGGATCTAATGTAACTATTTCATCCTTTATAACTGCTCTAATTGTATCTTGAAGATTATTCGCTATCGTTTCCTTTTTAATATTAGAAGCTATGAAGCTTTTGCTTTGATCATTTAATAACCATAACTTCTGAATTTTTTCACTTAAATTTTGGTAAGTTAGCTGATCCATTAAAATCGCATCATGGATTGCAATTATCCCATTCCTAATCGAAGATTCAATTAAGTTGTATAAAAGTAAATAGCAATGCGATTTCAGAATTTTTTGAAGCTCGCTATCAACTGTGTACTCACCTGATGGAAAAATGATTGAGTTCGTAGAAAAAGGCCCCATGTTTTCAATCCTATCTACTAACTCAAAATATTTATTAATCTCGGCTACTCGCTTGTTAAATTCCCTGATGAAATCTTTCATAGACTGTGCTTAAGCAGGGTATCTTTAACATCGTCAATGGCTAGTGGGATTGATTCGCTCAAACATATCTTTTCTTACGCTTTCATTGGCTTTGTCTGAAAGAATAATCATTCTAAGAGGAGTATTCTTAAACTTTCTCTGGCGTGATGGTGCCAAATCTTTAAAGCAAAAACCGTTCAAGGAATCTAATGTGCTCAAGTTAGTTAATCGCAACTGGTTTCTGAGAAAAGCTGCAAGAGTTATAATTCTTTGAGAGCCATCAACAATTTCTAGCCTTCCAGATTCTTGAATTTCAGCCACGAAGACCGGAGGGATAGGTAAACCGAGAATAATAGATTCAATTAATTTAGATTGACGATTAATATCCCATACAAACTCTCTTTGATACTCAGGCACATAAATGTCGCTTTCATCCTGATCATCTTTCTCTAAGTATTTATTGACGATCATCTCTATTGTATATTCTCTAGTATCATAGTCAATTTGTTGCTTTTTAGCCTCAATTTGCTGTTCTGCGGCAGTAATTCTGTCTTGCTGAATTGCTTTAACCATAAGACCTCAGCCTTCATTGAAACAGTCATTCTTAAAATTATAGCCAAATCATGAAAATATTACAACGGATATGAAAAAACGGGGTTTAGGTGTAATTGTTAGTATTGTAGAAAAACAGTTTAAATCGAAAAAATAATTCCGTAGAGACGTGCCATGGCGCGTCTCTACCTGGCACGTCTCTACAACGATTTAAGGATAGAAACACAATTGAGGTAAACCTAATGTTTCTTCCCAACCCATCATAATGTTCATACACTGCACTCCTTGTCCAGCTTGACCTTTAATTAAGTTATCAATAGCTGACATTACAATCACTCGTCCCGTGCGTTGATCGACTTCAATTCCTAAATAACAAAGGTTGGTTCCGCAAGCCCATTTGGTTTGGGGGTAGGTTCCTCCGGGTAAAATTTTAACTAACGGAGAATTGCGATAAAACGCTTTATAAATGGTAATTAAATCTTCTCGAACTAAACCCGGATCTCGCAAAGTTGCATAAACTGTTGCTAAAATTCCCCGTACCATTGGCATTAAATGGGGGGTAAATTGAACTAAAATATCATGTCCGGCTAAATCACTACAAATTTCTTCAATTTCTGGAGTATGACGATGATGACCGCCTACGGCGTAAGCTTCCACAGAACTATCTGCTTCTGCTAATAACATATTAACTTTGGCTTGTCTACCGCCTCCAGAGGTTCCTGATTTTGCATCAATAATAGCGGTATCAGGAACGACTAATCCTTGTTTTAATAAAGGTGCAATGGCTAATAAACTTGCTGTTACATAACAACCTGCACAACCAACTAATTGAGCCGAAGAAATGCGATCGCGATACAATTCTGGTAAACCATAAACCGCCGTTGCTGCGATCGCTTGATCTTGACGGTTTCCCCCATACCATTTTTCATAAACTTCTAAGTTAGAAAATCGATAATCCGCCGATAAATCTAACACTTTGCACCCTTTTTCTAGCAATTGGGGCGCCATTTGATACGCTAAACCATTGGGGAGGGATAGAAATACAATTTGACATTTTGAGGCAATTTTATCAATATCAATCGGTTCAATGACTAAATCCACACATTCGCTTAAATGGGGATAAAGACTGCAAAAAGGTTTTCCCGCGCTACTATCTCCCCCTAAATAAGCAATTCTCACCAGAGGATGATCCTGTAATAGACGAACCAGTTGTACACCTCCATAACCTGATGCTCCCACAATCCCGACGGGAATTCGTTCTGTATTATCCATATGACCTAACTCCTAGAAAAACCACATCATCCGTTTTACAAGCGACTAACCAGCTTTTGCTGCATGATAGCGGATTCTGTAAAACTTTGGAAAACTGTTTTATCATTGTTTCGCGATGTGTCAAACGTGGAAACCCATTTCCTCTAGTCCTTGGCGTAACCGTTTCGCTTCTGGGGAGTTGTTTTGTTCGTGGAGTTCAATGGCGGCTTTAAACATCATTAAACTATCGCTAAGTTGACCAATTTGTAGGAGCAGAACTCCTAAATTTTGAAAGGTTTCTGCTGAGTTAGGATTTAATTCGATGGCTTTTTGATAAGCTGCGATCGCTTCTTGATACGCTCCCATTCCTCTCAACGTCATTCCTAAATTATAATGAGAGATCGCTAAATTTGGATCAATTTCTATTGCCATTTGATAAGCCGTTTTAGCGGATTCTAATTCTCCTTCTTGTTTAAAAATATTGCCTAAATTATTATAAGCGCCTAGCTTTAATTGGGGTAAAATATTAATCTCAACAGCTTGTTGATAATGGTGTTTTGCCGTTGAAAATTGCTGTTGTTTTCCATAAGCAATTCCTAAATGATAATGCAATTCATATAAAATCCCTTCTTCTATATCACTGTCTTGAGATAACCCTGATTTTAATAATTCAATTCCTTGCTCTAAATCTCCAATTTCGACATACAAAGCTCCTAATTTACTAATAGCATAGGCATCATTAGGATGTTCTGTTAAATAACGTTCCATTGCAGCTTTTGCCATTTGCCATTTATTGCGTTTAGCAATGGTTTCGGCTTGATATCCTTCATGTAAAATAGCAATATTCCCCAAATTTCCGATTTTCCATTGTGGTTTTTGGCGAACTAACTCAGCCACACTATCATCCACCATCGCATGATAGGGACGAGAAAAACAAATTTGGGGATGATTTCTAAATAATCGAGATACTAAAGAATAGGGAGATTGACTCGCGCCAATTTCCTGTCGAATTAAGTTAACCACAATTAAATCACGGTTTTCCATGATTTGGTGCAGTTGCTTCCCAATTCCCGGTGCTAAGGTTTCATCCGCATCTAACACTAAAATCCATTGTCCGGTTGCATAACTTAAAGCCGCATTTCTGGCTTTAGCAAAATCATCACACCAGTCAAAGGAATGAACTTTTGCCCCAAATTGTTGAGCAATTTTAGGGGTTTTATCCGTTGAACCCGTATCTAAAATGATAATTTCATCAACGATTCCTTGAACACTGTTTAAACATTTTGCTAAAGTTTCCTCTTCATTTTTAACAATCATGCAAAGGCTTAATTTCATAACCAGAAATGGGAGAGTTTATTAGATGCAATCATAACAATTGTAGCTTATTGGGGTAAAATTAGAACTTGATCAATGACATGAATTACCCCATTACTCGCCGGAATATCTCCATCAATCACCGTTGCATTTCCAACCTGAATCTGATGATGATTCGTTTTAATCGTGAGTGAATCTCCTTCTAAGGTTTTGAGGGTTCCTGATTTTAAATCGGTTGACATCACCTTACCCGGAACTACATGATATTCTAATAATTCCGTAAATCGGTTTAAGTTTCTCGATTTCAAAATAGCATCTAAAATTTGTTGGGGTAATTTTGCTAAGGCTTCATCCGTTGGCGCAAAAATCGTAAAATCTCCTTGTTTTAAAGCGTCTAATAAGCCAATCGATTGCAAAACCATTCCTAAAATTTTAAATCGCTCATCCGCTAAAATAACAGTTGCTAAATCTCCCACCACACTTTGAATCACTTTTGGAGAAATCGACTGTTGAGTAACATCTTGACAAGGTTGAGGACATATTGTTTCTAAAGGGGGAGAACTTTCAACTTCTGCTGCGACAACAGGAGCAACCAGTCCTAACGTTAATAAACTGAAAAGACTCAGGAGTCCAACCCTTTTAATCGAGTTTTTGGCTTTTCTTAAAGAATTCATCATTTCATCCTCCCTAAAGCCTAAAAATTATTCAGGTAAAATCACAGTATCAATCACATGAATCACTCCATTTCTAGCAGGAACATCGGCTTTAATGACCGTTGCATTATTAACTTTGACTGATGCACCTACTTCAATATTAATCGTATTTCCTTCGACGGTTTCGACTTCTCCAGATTTAAGGTCAGTTGACAAAACTTTCCCAGGAACCACATGATAGGTCAAAATCTTAACTAATTGTTCTTGATTTTCCGGTTTCAATAAGGATTCTAAAGTTCCGGGTGGAAGTTCTGAAAAGGCTTTATCCGTTGGTGCAAATACCGTAAAAGGCCCATTTTCTTTCAGGATATCCACTAAATCAGCAGCTTGCAAGGCTTGGGTCAAAATTGTAAACTCACCCGCACTCACGATTGTATCTACAATATCCAAGGATTTTGTAGCAGGAATTTGAGCCACTTCGACCGAGTTTGTTAAGGTGTGATGATTAGGTTGTGCTTCACCCGGAAAACTCCCCAATAAGAGCACCCCAACAACACTTAAAAATGCAGTAATTTGTTTCACGTTTTGAAAGTAATTTTTTTGAGTATTCATAGATTAATTATCCGTTATCAGGGAACCCTTAACGGTCAACAGATTCCTAACTCTGGGAATTTCTCTCAAAGTTATAACTTAAAACATCAATCACCGGGCCTTCTTTGGGTAAATTATCGGCGGTGAATGTTAGTGTATCTGTTTTTTGAATTTGGATGGGGGTTCCCGCCATTAAGGTTAAAAAATTATCAATGGGTTCAAGATCACAAGTCGTTGTATCCGCCGCTAAAGTTCGATAATGGGTGGGAATTACAATTCTGGGTTTGAGAAATTCAATGGTTTTTTTTGCTTCTTCAGGAGTATAGGATTTTGGGCCTCCCCCCACAGGAATTAACATTAAATCAGGACGACCTATTAAAATTCGTTCCTCCATTCCTAACGGCGCTGCTAGTCCCCCTAAATGTAAAATTTTAATTCCCGCTTGTTTCCATAACCAAGCTACATTCACCCCAAATCTTCGACCTTCAAATCGGTCTTTAATGGTGCGGATTCCTTGAATTTGAGTACCATTAAATTGATAAACACCCGGTTCATATAATAAAGCCGGATTTCCCGTAAATCCTTCGATCACTCCTTCATCTAAAAGACGGCTACTAATTAAGACTAAATCCGTTTTAAATTGTTGCGGACTGCGATAACCACTGGTACACCCAATTTGACGAAAAGGATTGACTAAAACTCTTAATCCACCGCCTGTAAACAAAAAAGCAGTGTGCCCCAACCATTGAACGGTTAAGCTATTATCAGACGAGGATTGTGCTAAGGATTTTTGCCATTGAGTTGTTAAACCCGTTGCTAACGTTGTTAATAACGTTGTGGTGGTTAACTGAATTAATGTTCGCCGTTTCATAGGTTAAGGGTGACAGATATAACGGTTTCGAGGGAACCATTATATCTGTTCTAGGAAGTTTTTTAAGAGTTGTTTTCCTGAACGAGTGAGAACGCTTTCCGGGTGAAATTGTACCCCTTGAATATGGGGATAGTCCCGATGACGCACCCCCATAATTGTTCCATCCTCCACCCATCCAGTAATTTCTAAAACCTCTGGACAAGTTTCTCGTTCAATCACTAAGCTATGATAGCGAGTAGCAGTTAAGGGATTTTCAACATTTTGGAAAACTCCCACCCCAGTATGATGGACTTGAGATGTTTTTCCGTGCATTAATTCCGGTGCAGAAACAATATTGCCTCCGAACACTTGACCAATACTTTGATGACCTAAACAAACCCCTAAAATCGGTAAATTTGACCCTAATTCTCGAATTAATTCTAGGGAAATTCCAGCATCTTCTGGACGACCTGGCCCCGGAGAA
The DNA here is from genome assembly GCF_046067725.1 of Planktothrix sp. Classification (NCBI taxonomy): domain Bacteria; kingdom Bacillati; phylum Cyanobacteriota; class Cyanophyceae; order Oscillatoriales; family Microcoleaceae; genus Planktothrix; species Planktothrix sp. The sequence goes on along the minus strand of NZ_JBJUDF010000234.1, from coordinate 22,372 downwards.
ATCACCACCGCATCGGGTTTCATTTGGCGAATCTCTTCGAGCGAAATTTTATCATTTCTAAACACCCGCACCTCAGAAGCAATGGGTAAGTCTTGACCGAGTTCTCCTAAATATTGAACAATATTGTAAGTAAAACTATCGTAATTATCAATAACAATAATCAACGTTTAAACTCCTAAAATGCAAATTGAATCCAGACCATCAGGGGAGGGAAAAGTAAGATAGACGCCACAAATAATGCCACAATTGCAGAGATTAAAACTGCCGCCGCCGCACAATCTTTAGCAATTCGAGCTAAATCATGGTAAGACTGTCCAACCGTTAAATCTACAACGGATTCGATGGCTGTATTTAACAATTCCATCGTCATGACAGCACCAATGGTTAAGCCAATAATCACTATTTCTACCCTTGTTAAATGTAAAAAAAGACCCAAGCTAATTGCTAGGGTTCCAATGATAGTATGAATGCGAAAGTTGCGTTGGGTTCTAAAAGCATAACTAATTCCCGTCCAAGCATATTTAAAGCTTACGAATAAATTAGAAGCAATTTTCCACGATAATTCCCTATCATATTTTTTCCCCATAGAATCTGGATGATGTGACTTTGATACAGTGGTTCCTTGATGAAGGGGAATCAATGGTGTTGGAAATGTGGATGAAAGAGAGGGTTTTTCGGCATTCATGAGTAAATCCTTTGCTGACTATGACGCCTGCACTGAATCGGTTTATGGTTGATCTAGCCAGCAATTTATCACAGTTTTATTAATAATTGGTTGATTGAATGGCTAGAATTTCCGGCTTTCAATCAGCACATCCAGAAATTTAAGAAGTTCTGTTGTCTTGTCCTCTCCCTAATTCCCAGAATTTCTGATCTTGTATTATCCCTGATAGGATTGACCCGATTTCAGCGCGAACGCAGATTTTAAACTCACCTGTTAAACCGTTAATTCAATCGCTTCCAGTAGCACCCGTTGTTGGTTTAACATTGCGGTTAAACTTTCATCATCAGGATGATCCCAACCTAAAAGATGTAATAACCCGTGAGTTGCTAACCATCCTAACTCAGTTTTCAGGGAATGTCCCTGTTGTTGAGCTTGATGATAAGCAGTTTCTACGGAAATCACAATATCACCCAAATACAACGATTGAGTCGATAAAATTTCAGGAGGTAGGGGACAATCGACCTCCAATGTAGCAAAAGCTAACACATCGGTGGGTTGATTTTGGGAACGATACTGAGTATTTAACATTTCTATCTCCGTATTATCCGTGAGACGTAAGCTTAACTCATAACTCGATGCGGTAGGAAGATAGGAATATAATTGTTCCAGCCAAATTTGGAACCAATTTTCCCATTCTGTCTCATTCAACGGACAATCAATTTCAACCGATGGAGATTCGCCAGTTAACGGAGTTTCTAACTCAGACCCATCCCAAAAGTAGTTTTGTATACTGATTTCAAACGGAACGTTCATTAATAACTAACAAATTGAAGACGATTTCAAAACTTAGCGAGTTAGGTACGCCATTCCGATGAGAAATCCTAACAAACCCATGGTGGTTAAAGCAAAGTGAAACAAAGACTTTCCGCCTTTACGAACCATATTTCGCATCGCTAATTTGACATAGCTGGGTTGAGGTTCGTTGGACTTCACCCCAGGTTCTAGGTCTGGAGTTGGGGTGGAAGGAGAAGAGGTGGGGGTATTCATCACTTAAATTCAGGAATTTGCAGAAAAGAATAGACCGACTGACTCGATTTTAACAAAAATGTTACATTTTATGAAGCGATCGCCCAGTCGAATCTACTGTCTGCAAAATCTCGGAGAAATTTAACGCTGGGTTTCCACTAACTCCGTGTTAAATTCATTAAAGGAACGTCGACGCAACTCAACGGATTCAGAGCGAGGTAGCAAGTCAAACACCTGACGAAACACATCATCAACGGTTTCAAAGGCAATTTGTCCGTTTTGATCGAGAACGACTTTCCCCGCCTGATTAATTAAGACCGTTTGAGGAACATAGCCTTTGTAATAATAGCCGGGTTCTTCGGCCGAATAGGAGGTATCAGGTAATAAAGTGTCCACATTAACCGGAATAAAATCCGCAGCCCTTCCGTAAAAACGCTGAAGTTCGGATACAGTGGTTGTAAATTTTTTACAATCTTTGCTATCGTCCAAGAAAAAGACTAATAAAGCCGGTCTACCTTGCCTGCGGGATTCCGCTAAGGTGACTCTAGGAGGAACTAAAGAACCATTGCCCCCATAGAGCGCGAAAATATTACCATCAAAGTGATCATCATCTAAATTTGCTAACGCTGAAGGAGTAATGGTAATAAAAAATACACAAATGAGAACAAAGGTTGTCAGTAGGGTTTTGAAACCTTTAAAACCCTGAAAGTACGGTTGTCGGAGATTAAACCGAGGACAAGTCCATCGAGTGAGACGCATATTATGGCAGTAACAATTTTAGATCATAAACAAAATCTATTGTTACATTTTTAGAGTAGGGTCGGAAATCGAAAATCGGAAATTGGGAACCGATAACGAAGAAAAAAGCCTGTTGTCATATGAATTTGGAGGCTTTGTAGCGGATCAATCTTGATAGTTTGATCGCCCTATTGTGAATCTAAGCGATCGCTTTTATTAGGAGTTGAATTTCAAGTTATAACCGATCGCAGTCCGAATCTTTGCTGTTTTTCCGGGCGATCGCCACTTTCATTTTGCCATTGAAGTTGCGCTAATTTTGCTTGTTCTTGAGGGAGTTGTTGCTTGAGGTTTGAGTAGTCATGGTACATCTCGATCAAGTTCTTGATCTTGCCATGAGATAGGGTCTTCTAAAGGTTCTAAATGAGTGAAAACATAAGTTCCAGGTAACGAGCCTCCAATTGTCAGTTCAATCTCTTCACAAATATCATGTCCCTGCTGAACAGTCCAAGCACCCGGTACTAAAACATGAAGGGAGACAAAACGACGGGAAACTGCAACTTTTCTGATAGGACAGACGAGTGAGATCCATTGTTTCAGCAATTCAGCCCTGTTTGATGGAGGTTTTGGAATGATATCCGGTCATTAATGTTAAAAACTATTACAATCCCGCTAAGAATGTGGGCTCTATGCCTCAAAATACAAGCGATAGGTACTAACGGCATTGGGCAAATGTCCAAAGTTAGTTACAGTCGCCGGACGGCATTCGGAGACTTTAAACGGGCGTGGAAAAATGATAAAAGCTCAGAATTTAGGCTGTTATCCACGAAACGCCAACCCATCAGATGCCAACCCCCAAAGGGAGCAGGCTGGGAATTCACTTGCTCTTAGGCAGTGGAGGATGTCAAGCTTGTAGGCTGTTGCTTCAAAACCTAAAAAAATTTTGAGGACACGAACAAGCCGAACGTGAACCGATAAAAATCTTAAAAAAATAGATTTGATTGCGGATCACAAAGCAGATACACTCTTAAGATCATGCCTTGATCCAGAATGTATCGGAACAAGCAGGAACGCTCAGAGGGAACTCTGAGACTCTCCAACTCAGTTCCATGGGTTTTCGGGAGAGTGTCAATCAGAAAACGTTAGCTAAACGCTTTTGTAGAAAATGAGTATCGTCACAAAATCCATCGTTAATGCCGACGCCGAAGCGCGTTACCTCAGCCCTGGTGAATTAGACCGGATCAAAGCCTTCGTCACCTCTGGTGAGCGTCGCGTTCGCATCGCCGAAACGCTGACCGGTGCCCGTGAGCGCATCATCAAAGAAGCTGGAAGCCAACTCTTCCAAAAACGCCCTGATGTGGTCTCTCCTGGTGGCAATGCTTATGGCCAAGAAATGACCGCTACCTGCTTACGCGACCTCGACTATTATCTGCGTCTGGTCACCTATGGAATCGTTGCGGGTGATGTTACCCCCATCGAAGAAATCGGGATTGTTGGCGCTCGGGAAATGTACAAATCTCTGGGTACCCCCGTTGAAGCCGTTGTCGAAGGAATTCGTGCCACGAAGAACGTTGCGACAGGTTTGTTATCTGGTGAAGATGCAGCCGAAGCCGCCGCTTACTTCGACTATGTGATCGGTGCAATGTCATAAGTCCGATTGCTTTATCACATTTTTTAAACGATTCCTAGATTCAGCGACTACAAGGAAATAGAACAATCATGCAAGACGCCATTACTTCCGTAATCAATTCTTCTGACGTTCAAGGTAAGTACCTGGATGCCAGTGCCCTGCAAAAATTAAAAGCCTACTTCGCCACTGGCGAACTGCGGGTTCGTGCCGCTAGCACCATCAGTGCCAACGCAGCCACCATCGTCAAAGAAGCAGTAGCCAAATCTCTGCTGTACTCTGACGTCACCCGTCCGGGTGGAAATATGTACACCACCCGTCGCTATGCCGCTTGCATCCGCGACTTAGACTACTACCTCCGTTATGCCACCTACGCTATGTTAGCTGGCGATCCTTCCATTCTCGATGAGCGTGTTCTCAACGGTTTGAAAGAAACCTATAACTCTCTGGGCGTTCCCATCGGTTCTACCGTTCAAGCCATCCAAGCCATGAAAGAAGTGACCGCTAGCTTAGTGGGCGCTGATGCTGGCAAAGAAATGGGGATTTACTTCGACTATATCTCCTCTGGCTTAAGCTAAGACCGATGTTAGGGTTTTGAGGGTGAATCTCTAAATTCCCGATTCAAAATCTGAACAACCTTCAAGGCCAGGGAAGTCGGGAGTGAATACTAGACCGCCAAAGGCTTGTCTGTTTCTCCTGATAAGTTTTAGTGAGCTAGTATTGACTTCCGACTCCCGGCCTTTGAACATTTAACACTCATATAAAGTTTTAGAAGCAACCTCCGAAGAAATTAAAAGCCTACACTCGGCATCGGGAGAGTTGGTGTTGCGTCGTTTACAAATTGATGTAAAACTTGTTCAATTTGCTCAGGAGAGACGAAAAAAATGCGGATGTTCAAAGTAACAGCTTGTGTTCCAAGCCAAACCCGGATTCGTACCCAACGGGAATTACAAAATACTTACTTTACAAAGTTAGTACCCTATGACAATTGGTTTAAAGAACAACAACGCATCATGAAAATGGGCGGCAAAATTGTCAAAGTGGAACTGGCAACGGGTAAGCCCGGAACCAACACCGGGTTACTGTAGAAGGCAGGAGGCAGGGGACAGCTATGTTGAGGGAACTGGGATACTAGAACTAAAGATGAATTCTTAATTCTTGATTCTTGATTCCTCCTGCCTCCTGCCTCCTGCCTCCTTTTCTTTCCTGACGCCCATTCCGCTATTATATTGGAGAAATCAAACACCAGAACCGATAGAGGCGGGAAATGGCAAGTTGGGAATTTCTAGTACAGAAAGAAGGGGATAATAGTTGGCTGACCTTAGAATCCCCGGATGTTGAAATCTTGGAAGGGCGCTATCGGATGGTCGCCCGGTCTGGCTATACCAACACTTCGATTAACGTTCGGATTATTTATCAAGATCTTGATGCTCTGCCACCAGTTCAACAGGTTCAAACTCGAACATTAACCACCAATGGGGAAGGGTTAATGGTGGTTATGCCTTACACCTCCCTAAAACCGGGAAATTGGCAGTTTTCTTGTTCGCCTCAACTGACATCTGAATTATTGTCAACCGTTGGCAAAAGAACCATACAATTACGGGTTCTCCCCTCCGAAATAGAAGACATTGATCCATCCTTTGAGAACATCGAACCTCCAACAGTCAATCGCATCTCCACAGAAACGACCTCCGTTGATATCACACCGGAACCTTCCTCCAAAGTCATCCAGTTTCCAACCGCTTACTCGAATTCGTTTAATGAGGCTAAAGAACCTCAAGTTAATGATAATACAACCTTTCTTTCTTGGGTTGAAACCTCTCCGCAGCCACTTCATGCAGTGGAGACATTCTTAAAGGAACTACATCTCACCCTTGATCAAGATTCCTTTGTCGCCCGTTTGGGACAAGCCTTAATGGTATTAGGTCGCATCGAACTGCCAACGACTTCCCGATCTCAACCGAGTTATCCGGTTCTTTCTGAAGCAGAATTACAATTTCGTTTGCGTGATCCTCAAACCGGAGAATTATTATTTGAGGTTAGCCATCCTCTTCCCGCGTCGGACTTTCCCCTGTGTTTTTCTGGTGTCGTTTATATTCCCTTTGAATGTAAAACCCGTTTAATTTTAGGAGAAGTGATCTTTTCCCATGATGGGGTTGCAGTCACTAGCCAATCTTTTAATATTGTCACCCAGGTTGAACATCTCCTCGAAGCCATTGATCAAGGGTTTGGCTCCGAATTGGGGCCAGAAGATTTTCCCGATCTATCAACTTTGGATCTAGGCGTTTTGGAATTACCCGACCTCAACGATGGAACAAAAACGGCTGAATTGATTTCGACTCCATCAGGGGCTGAAATTGCCACCATTCTACCCCCCAAAATTAATGATTCTGTCAGTGAATCTCGACCCTCTACCCCCTTAGATTTACCGACCTTTAGCCAAAGTTCAAATCCTCAGCAGATCCAGCCATCGCCTTCGCTTTGGACGGTGACATCTGCGTCTGAGGAGTTATCAACAGGTGTTGAGCCATCTGAATTAACAGCGACTGATACAGAAGTTTCAAGATCACCCCTGTTAAACCCGACTCCAGAGACGATAATAGAATCCAGTGTCACCCCCAAACCTAAAAAAGATCACCAAGTGCAACAAGCCTTTCAAGCGTTGGATCTGAATAATCGGTTTTGGTCGCGTTTAAATGCCTTAGCGCAGGATCAGGAATGGTCACAATGGGTTAAACGCGCTAACGTTAATCCGATGCCAGAAACTCCGTTTAATGCGACGACAGATCGGGTGATTCGCTCTGAGCAGGAGAGTCAAAATCCCCCAGAGGCGGGGTGTTCCCTCCCAACTTCCCGCCCAACCCCAGATCTGATTTATCCCCAACAAGAATTAGAAGAAATTGTGGTAGATGATGAACCCTTAGAATCTCCATCCGCCTTTTTTCCCAAACGAAAACCCCAGAAAAGCACAAAACCAGAAACCCCAGCTACAAATCAACCCATTCCCTACGTTTTGCCTCCTGATCAACCTGTTCCTGAGCCAGAGATGGAGATTTTAACCTCAGAGATGATTGCCGGACGAGGAGTGAAAGTTCGGGTGCGACTTCAGGATGGTTTACCTCGAATTTATGTCAAAGTTTGGCTATTTGATCGACAAACTCGCAGTGTGGTGGATGGCCCTCGCTGGTTAACAGAATTTTCACCCAATGGGTTTGATCAAATTGAAACAACTGTTGATGTGGAAATCCCCTACAGTAGTTTAGAGGTACTTTTTGAAGCGATCGCCGTTGAAATGCAGACTCAACGAGAAAGCAATAAAATTACAATTGAGCGTTCTGTTAACCCTCCTCCAGCACCTTCTTTACCCCTGTAATCAGGAACAAGAGGGGGTAAGGTGTGGAATGACCGGGTTGTCAGCTTAAGAGAAAAACACAAAAGAGGAGGACAAGAGCATAGAAAAAAGAAATAATATTTTTTAAATAACTGATACATAATAACTGATATATGATACATGATCAAATCCTATTATCAAGTTGGAGGGAGTCTTGCCACTTATATACCGAGTTACGTTGAACGAACGGCGGATAAAGAATTGTATGAAGCTTTAATCAAGAGAGAATTTTGTTATATTCTCAATTGTCGGCAAATGGGTAAGTCTTCCCTTTTAGTTCGTACAACCCATCGACTGCAAGACCAAGGTTTTCTTTGTGCTACTGTTGATTTAACGATCATGGGGAGTGAAAATGTAACTCCTGAACAGTGGTATAAAGGAATTGTTGCCGAGTTGTGCAGATGTTTGGATTTATTTGGAAAATTTAATTTAAAAGCTTGGTGGCAAGAAAACGCAGAATTATCCTTAGTTCAGAGATTAAGCTATTTTATTGAAGATGTTTTATTGGAAGCTTATCCTGATCGAAATATTATTATTTTAATTGATGAAATTGATAGTATTTTAAGTTTAAAATTTAAAGCGGATGATTTATTTGCATTGATTCGATTATTTTATAATAAAAGAGCCAATCATCTTAAATATTATCGAATTACTTGGGCAATTTGTGGAGTAGCAACACCGAGCGATTTAATCTTAGATCGAAATCGAACCCCGTTTAATATTGGAAAAGCCATTCATCTTTCCGGTTTTACCGTGAATGAAGCCCAACCTTTAGGTTTAGGATTAAATGATCAGTGTGAAAATGGAACAGAAATTTTAAAACAAATTCTAAATTGGACATCAGGACAACCGTTCTTAACCCATAAAATTTGCCAACTGTTCTTTAAATTAATTACCCTTAATTCTCCCTCAAAGTTAACAATTAAACCGGGAGAAGAAACTATTATTGTTGAGTCAATTATCCGAAAATATGTGATTGAAGCTTGGGAAAGACAGGATGAACCCGAACATTTAAGAACCATCCGAGATCGCTTGCTCAGAAATGAACAAAAAGCGGGAAGGTTATTAGGGATTTATCAACAGATTTTAAAGGGAACAGAAGTTTATATTGACGAAAGTCAAGAACAAATTGAACTGATCTTATCAGGTTTAGTGATTCCCCATCGTAACGTTCTGAAAGTTAAAAATCTGATTTACCAAGAAGTTTTTAATTTAGAATGGGTCGAACAAGAATTAAATAAACTCCGCCCTTACTGGCAACTATTAGAAGATTGGGTAGCCTCAGAACAGACGGATCAATCTCGTTTATTACGGGGAAAAGCCCTAGAAGATGCCCAAACCTGGGCACAAGATAAAACGTTAAGCCCCTTAGATTATCAATTTTTAGCCGCGAGTGAAGCCATTGATCGGCAAGAAGTTCAACAAACCTTAGAAACTCAACGACTCAAAGAAGTAGAGAAAAACGCCACAAGACAACGGTTATTAATTGTGGTATTAATTGTGGCATTTATTACCGTAACAGGTTTAGGATTAATGAATTTTTGGCAATATCGTAAAGCCATTATTAGTGAACGAAAAGCCAGGATTAGCGAAATTCAAGCGTTAACATCTTCTTCCGAAGGACTATTTGCATCGAATCGTCGTTTAAATGCCTTAATGGAAGCATTACGAGCGAGAAAAAAACTCTTACTCTTAGGTCAAGTTGATCCTGAAATTAAAACCAAAGTGGAATTAGCCCTTCAACAAGCGATTTTAGGAATCGATGAATATAACCGCTTATCCAAACCAGGAGCCGGAAACCGAGGTCTGGTTTTTAGTCCAGATGGACAAATCATTATCGCAAGTGGTCAGAATAATACTATTAATATTTGGACAAAGCAAGGCCAACTCCTCAAAACCTTCAAAGGTCAGATAGGGATCATGGGTGATCTGGCCATCAGTCAAGATGGTCAACTCGTAGCTTCCGGTAGTGGTGATCGGCTGATCAAACTCTGGCAACCGGATGGAACTTTACTCCGGGTTTTAAAAGGTCATCAAGCCGCTGTTCAAACGGTAGAGATTAGTCCCAATGGGCAATTAATTGCCTCTGGGAGCGAAGATGGAACCGTAAGACTGTGGAGACGAGATGGAACCCTGCTGAGAACCTTAATGGTTGGGAACCGTGTTAATTATGGATTGACATTTACTTCAGATAGTCAAAAAATTTTGACCAGTAGCGAAGATGGAAAGCTCCGAGTTTGGCAGATTGATGGTCAACCGTTAGCCACTGTTACCGGCCATCAAGAAATGATTATGAGTATTGCGATTAATCTTCAAGGAGATACCCTAGCAACAGCTTCTGTCGATGGCATTCTGAAACTGTGGAAATTGGTCGGAAACAACCTGATACCACTGACGACTCTAAAAGCCCACAAGAGCATCATCTGGGATCTCGCTTTCAGTCCAGATGGTACAAAGCTGGCCTCGACATCCGATGACAAAACCATCAAAGTTTGGGAACGACTTGGCTCAACCTGGAATCATTTCCAACTCCAAAATACCTTTGCCGGATACCAAGGGCTGCTCTTCAGTGTCAAGTTTAGTCCAGATGGTCAAACCCTAGCTTCTATCTCTTCCGACAGTACAGTAAAGTTTTGGAACCTAGAGAACAGATTATTGAAACCCTTAAAAGGTCATCAAACGGGGGTGCTGGGAGTCGCCTTCAGCCCGGATAGTAAAACGTTGGCTTCTGCGAGTCTGGATAGAACAGTCAAACTTTGGGAAATTAACGATCGGATCAAGTCGGTCGTACCAGTGGGTACGTTAAAAACTCAGGGGCCATTGATGGGAGTCAGTTTCAGTCCCGATGGTCAACGGTTAGCAGTTTCTAGTGTCAATGGTAGCGTCCAACTGTGGACAAAAGACGGTCAATTGTTGGCGACTCTCCAAAGACATCAAGGAGGAGTCAGAAGGAGTCAGTTTAACTGGGATGGAACCCGACTGGTGACGGGTAGTGGAGATGGAACCATCGGACTCTGGAATGTAGGCAGGAAAACCCCGATTTTATTAACCCAATTTAAAGGACATCAAGCCGGAGTTTGGGTCACGACTTTTAGTCCTGATGGTGAGATGATTGCGTCCTCCAGTGGAGATGGCACGATTAAATTTTGGACAAAAGACGGTCAGTTATTAAGAACAATTCAGGCTCATCACATGGCAACTCGGTCAATCGCTTATAGTTCGGATGGTCAATTTTTGGTCAGTGGCAGTGATGATCAAACCATCAAACTCTGGAAACCCGACGGAACCTTAGTCAAGACTTTAAGGGGACATCATGAGATTGTCCGATCCGTCGCCATTAGTCCCGATGGACAACTGATCGCCTCTGGTAGTGGAGATGGAGTCGTGCAATTGTGGCAACAAGACGGAACTTTATTAACAACCCTCAAAGCCCATAATGGAGGAATTTGGGAGCTTGCCTTTAGTCCCGATGGCCAAAAACTAGCTTCAGCCAGTGACGACAGTACAACAATCTTGTGGAATCTTCAGCAAGTGCGATCGCTCGATCATTTAATCGCTCAGGGATGTAACTCGGTACGGGATTATTTACAAACGAATGGAGACTTAGAAGAAAGCGACAGACAGTTGTGTGATGATGTCACATCTGCTGGGAGATAGGAGTAGGGGGAGCAGGGGGAGTAGGGGGAGTGGGTGGGGAAATCATTAACTTCTGAGTCCTGAAACACATACTGTTGAAACACTCCGCCCTAAAAGTGCGGAGATTCTTTAAAAAGGAGATATCACGAATAGCATTGCTCGAAACCACGACTCCCAAAACCGTTTACTCGTCTTTCAGTGTCGTGCAATGCGCGGTGCCAATTGCGCCTACTCCCTCCGGCAGTGCGTAGCCTTAGCATTGGGTCTACTTGTTGTGTATTTATTGCTTCACTCGCTTAATTGTCTTTGCTTGCAGAGGCTAGAAGTAGAGTATCTACCGATACCGAGCAACCTATTTTAAATTGTCGCCTTTTAACTAGAACGCCCAACAGCCGGGAGTTTCACCCACCAATTAAGGTCTTTGTGGCTGTGTTCATTATAGCATATAAAGCCGTCCTACAAGAGCTTGCCCTGAGCATGTCGAAGGGACGGGGTTTCAGACCCAAGGAGTTTCGATGATCAAACCTAGACGGTAAAATGTTTTCCTCCCAGTTCCCAGTTCCCAGTTAAGCTGTTTCCTACGAGAAAACAGAAGAATGCGACAGCCTTTACGGTATGATTGGGGTCAATAGAAAACAACCATCTATCCAGTTAAACTTTAGCCTGGTGTGGGCGATGACATTGTTAGGAGGAACAAGGTGATTAAAGTTGCAATCAACGGTTTTGGAAGAATCGGACGGAACGTTTTACGCTGCTGGTTAACTCGGCCTAATAGCAATTTAGAGTTTGTCGGGATCAACGATACTTCTGATCCCAGAACTAATGCTCACTTGCTGAAATACGATTCCATGCTGGGTACACTCAAAGGTGTGGATATCAAAGCCGATGAAAACTCCATTACCGTTAACGGCAAAACCATTAAATGTGTTTCAGATCGTAACCCCTTAAATTTGCCTTGGGCTGAATGGGGTGTTGATTTAATTATTGAATCCACCGGGGTATTTATTACCGATGAAGGCGCTTCTAAGCATATTCAGGCAGGTGCTAAAAAAGTCTTAATCACCGCCCCCGGAAAAGGAGACGGCGTGGATACCTTCGTTGTAGGGGTTAATGACAGTTCCTACAATCATGATCAACATCGGATTCTGAGTAATGCCAGTTGCACCACAAACTGTTTAGCTCCGTTTGCTAAAGTGCTGCATGAAAAATTTGGCATTGTCAAAGGAACCATGACCACAACCCACAGCTATACCGGGGATCAGCGTCTGTTAGATGCCAGCCACCGGGATGTCCGTCGGGCCAGAGCGGCTGCGGTGAATATTGTTCCGACTTCTACGGGTGCTGCGAAAGCAGTTGCGTTAGTGATTCCTGAACTCAAAGGAAAACTCAACGGGATTGCTTTCCGAGTTCCCACCCCTAACGTTTCCATTGTGGACTTAGTGGTACAAGTTGAGAAGCCAACCTTCGTTGAAGAAGTCAACCAAGCCCTGAAAGAAGCCGCTGAAGGCTCTCTGAAAGGGATTCTGGAATACAGCGACCTACCTTTGGTCTCTTCTGACTACAAGGGACACGATGCCTCTTCTATTGTAGACGCAAGCTTAACGATGGTTATGGGCGGCGATATGGTGAAAGTGGTTGCCTGGTATGACAATGAATGGGGTTATAGCCAACGAGTGGTTGATTTAGCCGAATTGGTGGCTAAAAATTGGAAATAGATTGAATCAGGAGAGGGGCTGTGTTTTTCGTTGGTGGCGACCGTTGGGATGCTAAAACTTAAAACGCCCTACTCCGATTTCAGTTGGGCTGATGATAGCTTCGAGTTTTGAATATTTAATTTTAAATTAATGATTCATTACTCCCGGTTATGATAAAAAGTGCTGAAATCCTCGGCTGAGAGAGAGTTCTTCAACGGTTGAGGATTCAGTATCGATTAACAAGACATTGGTGCTGGATGTGATCTCACCAATGATGGCGGCTGTATTTCCTAAGTGTTGCACCAGCATTTCACCGAGAAGCTTAGGAAGACTCAAGACCAGTTGAAAGTCTTCACCGCCATATAATGCCCAATTAACGGCTTGTTGAGGGTTAACACAGGTTTGTAACGCTTCTGATAGAGGAATTTGATTCCGTTGGACGTGAGCACCCACTTGACTAGCTCGACAGATTTGAACAATGGCATCCGCTAGTCCATCGCTACTATCCATTCCAGCGATCGCTATACAGGGTTGAGAAGCGAACAGATTTTGCAGTTTTGGTAGAACATCCAAGCGAGGTTGAGGACGTTGATGGGCTTGGATTAAAGATAATCGTTGATTGGGAGTTAAGGCACTTCCGACTTCAGGATGCAACAGTAATTCTAATCCCGCGCGGGAGTCGCCATGATATCCCGTAACAACAATCACATCCCCAGGACGGGCGACAGAACGCTTGATGGCGAAATCTGGCTTAACTGTACCAAAAGCGGTAATGGAAATACAATTCACTGAAGATCGGCAAATATCACCACCTAAAATGGGAGTTTGGTATTGATTTAAACAGGTGGTTAATCCTTGATAAAGTTGTTCAACCCAGTCAACGGTTTGGTTTTCTGTTATTCCTAACGCAACGGTAATTCCGAATGGAAACGCCCCCATCGCAGCCAGATCCGATAAGTTAACCGCAGCACAGCGCCATCCTACATCAAAAGCCGATGTGGTGCGATCGCTAAAATGCACATGATCGACTAACATATCCGTTGTAATCACTAAGGATTTATCCCCAGGAATTGATAAAATTGCCGCATCATCCCCCACCATTTCCGAGGGACAAAAACGCTGGACAATTGAGAGTAAACCTTGTTCTCCAATCTCTTTAACGAGCATAATTAATCAAATGGCTCTGTTAACTGTCAACTACAAACGATGAATCAATTAAACTAACGCTCTTAATAAAGCTTGTAATTTTAACTGAATTTCAGTCAATTCTTTTTCCGGTTCTGAACCTGCAACAATTCCGGCACCTGCATAAAGTCTAGCACGATTTCCATCTAATAAAGCTGAACGAATTCCCACAATAAACTCACCATTTCCCTGATGATCAATCCAACCAATGGGGGCGGCATAAAGCGAGCGATCAAAGGTTTCGTAATGATGAATTTGTTGTTGAGCAATATCTCTAGGAGTTCCCGCAACAGCAGGAGTCGGGTGTAATTGCGCTAAGACTTCTAAGAGATGAATATGAGTAGAAATTTGACATTGAATTGGCGTCCATAAATGTTGAATATTCGTTAGTTGTCTTAAACAAGGTGAACCTGTTAAATTCGGAGTTAAGCCCAAACTTAATAACCGTTCAACAATAAAATCAACAACGACTTGATGTTCTCGCAGATTTTTTTCACTACTGAGTAATTCTTGACCTAAATTAACATCTTCTAAGGAGGTTTTACCGCGCGGGGCTGAACCTGCCAAGGCATCAGTCATTAACTCTTTATTTTGTAAACTAATTAATCGTTCTGGACTGGCTCCAATAAATTGTTGACCCTTGCCATTTGCCGTTGAAAATACATAACAATCAGGGTACAAAAACCGAAGATTATTTAAGGAATTAATTAAATTAAAAGGTTGATTAAAAACAATATCAATGGGTTGAGAAAGAACTAATTTTTTTAAGGATTTAGATTGAATTAAATTTAACACTGAATCAACAGATTGTTTAAACTGTAAATAAGGTTTAGGGTTAGTTTCCACTTGTTGAGTTAATAATAAATTTGGAGTTTCACCCCTTACCGCCGGAATAGAAGTTTTTTCTAACGCATTAATTTGTTGACTTTTATACCAAACATCACTCAAAATATTTTCAATTTTAGAGTTTTTCTTTAAAACAATATTAACAATTAAAATACAGCGATTTTTTTTACGAATCACTTGCCATTTCGGTAGAAATATGGTAGTTGGCGGGAAATAAACCTCTTCCTGATCAACCGAAGCATCCTGTAAAGACTCTACGGATAAATTAGACTTAAAATATTCATCAAAAAACGTAAAACTACAACAAAAATAAGGTTTTGGTAAATTACTATTTTTAGAACCAATAATAACAGTCTTATCTAAACAAGATTGAATAAATTTTTGAGCTTCAAAAAAACGCTGTTTTCCACTGGTGGTGAACTTAAGCGCCGTATCAACCGCCACAAAGGATTCCTCAAGTTGAGGCTTTTCAAAATAAAAATGAATTAAATTAGGATGATAAAATTCCTGTAAAACCGCTAAAGGATCAATCCATTGAATTTCATGAGCAATACTCAGAATTTTAGTTTGATAGTCTTGTAGTCCATGATGCTGAAACTCTAACAAAAAACGATGCAGTTCTTGGCGATCTTGCAATAACGGGGTTGCAGAAGGAAAAACTGGCATATAAAAAATGAACAAGAAAAGGTTAGAACAGGGAAAAGTATTACCGAAAAATCGTTAACTTTTATGATCATAATATAACTTAACGATTTTTAGAGTGATTTACCCTTTATTCATAATCTCTCTTGTAAAAATCTTCCCTTCAGTCTGTAAAAAAAGTTTATATAGCAGGTGTCAGAAGCTAGAAGCTAATTATTTCCTCCCCCTACTCCCCGTACTCCCCTGCCTCCCCTGCCTCCCCTGCCTCCCCTGCCTCCCCCTACTGCCCCTGTTTGAAGTTCTCGACCCGGATCAGTTATTGTTATGGGACGATAGCATCTTATTGTTGAAAATCTTCTTGCTATGACCACAGAACTGATTACACCCTCAAAACATAAATTATGGTTAGCGGCGATTAAGCCTCCGATGTATAGTGTGGCTATTATGCCAATTTGGGTAGGAACCGCCGTTGCGATATTTGAAACTTCTAGCATTCATTGGACAGTTTTTACCACCTTTATTACAGCAGCCGTTTTAATTTTAGCTTGGGAAAATCTTCTCAATGATGTCTTTGATTCTGAAACCGGAATTGACACCAATAAGCATCATTCTCTCGTTAATTTAACCGGGAATAAATTATTAATTCAAACCTTGGGAAATAGCTGTTTAGTATTGGCAATTTTAGGATTATTAGCGATTTGTTGGTGGCAAAAAGATCTAACAGTTTTAGGAATTATTCTCCTTTGTTGTGGATTAGGCTATTTATATCAGGGGCCTCCATTCCGGTTAGGATATCAAGGATTAGGAGAATTTTTATGCTTTTTTGCTTTTGGCCCCTTGGGAGTTTCTGCGGCTTATTATAGTCAAACCCAAAGCTGGTCATGGGTCTGTTTAGCAACATCCATCTTAGTCGCCATTCCGATTACAATTGTATTATTCTGTTCCCATTTTCATCAAGTCAACGATGATATTGCTGCGGGTAAGAAGTCCCCTATTGTCCGTTTAGGAACTGAACGAGGGGCAAAATTGTTACCTTGGTTTTGTGGAAGTATTTTTGTGCTAACGGGAGGGTTTGTTCTATTGGGAATTTTACCCATTTGGACATTACTCAGCTTTGTGGGTATTCCTTCAGCCATTAAGCTCTGTCGCCATGTTAGTCAATACCATAACCAGCCTCACTTAGTCAATAATTGCAAATTCATTGCGATTTCTCTACAGTTTTGGAGTAGTTTATTGTTAGGGGTGGGGTTTATTTTAGCGTAAATAAACAGCCCTTTGCAATTGATTGATGGTTAGGGTAGGCTTGTCCTACCTAACAGGATTCAAGGAGATAGCAACCCTGTCTGAAGGTTAGAGTCAAGACTCATATAGCCAACCTAGACAGTCAACTTTTTTTGTTGCTATTCCTAATGACCCACTTGTTGTTTTCTACTCTTAATCGAGGTACAATGCTGATGCAATTTATTCCATTAATAGGACGAGCATTTTTAGCAACAATTTTCATCCATGCTGGGATTAATAAAATATTTGATTTTGCTGATACTCAAAGGATGATGACAGAACGAGGTTTACCAATTGCTACTGTATTATTAGCGGGAACCATTATTGTTCAAATTCTGGGAGGATTATCTTTAGTTGTTGGTTATAAAACCCGTTTAGGAGCTTGGTTTTTAATTTTATTCTTAATTCCAACAACCTTTATTTTCCATAATTTTTGGGAAGTTCCATCAGAAAGAATTGATTTCTTCAAAAATCTATCAATTATGGGTGGGTTACTGATGATTACCTATTTTGGCGCTGGGCCAGTTAGTGTGGATGAACATATTACCATGAGTAATACTGATTTTACTGATCCTGATAATTCTTAATTAATTCTCGAAGGCATTTGTGATTCAATTTTCCTTGTGAATTACGGGGTAATTGTTCTAAAGGAATCCATAATTTAGGATGTTTAAACTTAGATAATTTTCCAATAATTGCCTGTTGTAATTCTACGCCAGAAGCTGGTTTACAGCTAGGAACATAGACCGCAACCACGATTTCACCCCAGTATTGATCCGGTTTTCCCATGACACAAATATCTTGAACTAAACCCGTAGAACGAATCACCCCTTCTACTTCGCTGGGAAATACATTTTCCCCACCTGTAATAATTTTATTACTTTGTCTCCCCACTATTGTTAAATATCCCTGTTGATTCCTATACCCTAAATCATCAGGAATCCAACGATTAATTTGCATTTGAGGATTAAAATGATTCTGATAATATCCTAACATTAAAGAATCTGCTTCAATGGTAATTAATCCAGGTTGATTCGTTAGTAATTCTTCTCCAATTTCATTACAAATTTTAATTCTGGCATGGGGTAAAATCTGGCCAGAGCTATTATTTCCTGCTAAAAATTCTGAAGGTTTTAAGGTGACAATTTGAGAAGCCGTTTCTGTCATTCCATAAGTTAAAGCCAGAGGAATTTGAGATAAACGACTTTGTTCTAATAACTCTAACCAAGGAGGTGCACCGCCTAAAAGAATAACTTGAAATTGAGATAACCAATCAGTTAATACGGGATTTTTTAATAAACGCTGAAGTTGAGTCGGAACTAAAGAAATAAAAAACCGACTAGGATTAAAATTAATCCAATCTTCAGTTTCTACACTTTGAAAAGATGTTATCATTAATTGTCCATCTGTTAACAGCGATCGCATCCACTGCATTAAACCGCTAACATGATAAAGAGGTAAAGTACAAAAAGAATGAATAGTCGGGGTTTTAAAATACTGTTGAACACCTCGCACTGAAGCCGTTAACGTTTCCCAAGTATGAACAGCAAATTTAATATTTCCTGATGTTCCTCCAGTGGGAATCATAATCAAATTTTCGATGATTTCACTATCATAATTAGATAGATTTTGATAGTCTGTAATTTTACCTTGACAAATCAATAAATGAGGATTCACTAATGTATGAACTTGTTTCCATTCCTGGGTTCCCCAGTGAGGATTACACAAAAATACAGGACATTTTGCTGTCACCGCAGCTACAAAAGCTGATAAAAATAAAATCGGTTCTGATTCAGCAATTAAAATTTTAGGATAGTTTTTATTTGATTGAATCCACTGATTAATTGCATTAAAATATATTTTAGACCGATCAATTAAAGATTGAGTATGATTAAAAATAACTTGATTTTTGATTTCAATTTCATCGATCAGATTCATCTTAAATCTTGTTTACACCCTCTAAATTACAATCATTACTCGTAGGGGCGAGAGAACCTCGCCCTTACCAGAATATTTTAAGTTTTAATTTTCACATTTTACTTAGGTCTAAACTGTTTTTCCACAAGACTAACAATTGTATCTCTAGGGAAAAATCGCGGTAAATTGACAATCAATTGATTGGCAAACCCCCCCGTTACCAAGGTTGAAAAGTCTTTTTCTAATGCTTGTAACGTCTCTTGAACCACTTCTTCCGCCGTTGCATAATTTTGTCCTGCACCTGCAAAGGTTTGGGGAAATTCTGCTACGACAAAAAAGTTAGATTCTGTCGGGCCAGGACAGACCACTAAAATCCTCACCCCAGAGTTTTGATTTTCAGCCCATAAAGCTTCTGTAAAATTAACAACAAAGGCTTTTGTTGCTGAGTAAACAGAAGAATAAGGTAAGGGTTGATAACCCGCGATAGAAGCGATATTAACAATTGCACCAGACCCGCGTTTTTTCATATCTTTTAAAAAGATATGAGTCAATTCAACTAATGCCGTAATATTTAACTGAATCATTTGCACTTGTTTTTCTAAAGCTCGATCAACAAACGCCCCATAATCTCCAAATCCAGCATTATTAATCAGTAAATCAATCGTTAATCCTTGTTTCTCGATGGCATCAACAACCGCTTTTGTAGCACCGGGTTGAGTTAAATCTTGAGGAATGACATAAGCTTTAATATTATATTGAGTCTGCAATTGTTCTGCGAGTTGTTCTAATTTATCTTGAGAACGAGCCACTAAAACCACATCCATTTTCCGAGATGCCAGTTCCTTCGCAAACGCCGCCCCAATTCCGACAGAAGCTCCTGTAATTAACGCAGTCTTCATTAATCCTCAATCCTAGAATAACTTTCTATCGAGTCATTGTAACGCATTCTTAATGTGTTGTTGCGGTTGAAGTTGTTCTCAAGCTTACTTAGCAATCTTGAGAACAAGATAAAATTAATAAGCGTCTTTTGGACAAAGATTCTTGCTTATTCTGAGCAAATACTGATTCCTGAATCAAAGGATATTGAATAGCTGAGTATTCGTATTGCATCTTTATTTATTCTATTTCAAACTACAACTATCCCACAGCAAAATCGGTAAATTGGCGCTTAAAAGGAGAATGGAAGGCGAGTACAATATCCTGTTTAGGAATACCACGTTCTATCAATTCTTTAGCAATTCCGCCTTCTGTGCCATCATGTTGAATCCAGATTTTTTCGTTCTTAATATCAAGATGTAAAATGCAGCCATAAACACGCCGTTTGTTTGACCAGCCAACATGAACAACTTGATAGTGATCGTTCACTAAGTCAAAAATTGTTTCTGCCTCAACCTCTTCATTACTAGCTTTAATTTTACTATAAGCTTGCAATAATTCCTGAATGATTTGTCGATATTGTTCTACTTTTTCCATAGTACAATCACCTCATCTTCGGGTTCATAAACAATCAGATGGACTTGATAGCGTTGGATCAATAATTGCGGTAATTCTAATGTAAAGAAAGAGTCATAGGTATCAATCGGAATTGCTAGGTATAGAACGCGATCAGGCTGGACTTGCTCTAGGGCAAGTTGATATTTCAGAAACTGACCTAAAGCTGTATTAAATTCTACTGTGGTAGAAGGTGCTAAAAAGCTTTTGACTTCAACTGCTATTTTTTCTGTTCCTCGTTCAGCAGCCAGAATTTGTTCTGCACCCAAATCGATGTACATTTCAATGCCTCCAAAGCGCAGAAAGAGTGGATCATCAGTAATTGTCCAGCCATCTTTTTCAAGGGAACGTCTCACTACATCATGGAAAAAGTCCTTTGCCATTACTTTTGACCTACGCCTTCATCCCTTCACAAATCTCCTCTAGGTGGGTATCTAAAGACACACATTGCTAATAAAAAAATTATAACTCTACTAATGCAAAATAAAGTTTAAGTCAGCATAAAGATTTCTGACACTAATGAATTAATCCTTGATACGCTTGAATCATTTGTTGCGCGATCGCATCCCAACTATAATAAGTTAAGGCATAATTTTGAGCATTTAAACCTCGGCGTTGACACTCTTGAGGATTCGTTAATGCGGTTTCAATTAAACTTGAAATCTCATCAATAGTTCCATTCCCCACCCAACCTGCTTCGGCTGTTTCTACATCTTCCCAAATATAAATTCCTTTAGAAATGATCACCGGAGTTCCAACGGCCATCGCCTCTGCTACCGCAATGCCAAAATTTTCATAATAGGACGGTAATACAAATAAATCAGCTTTTGTTAATAAGGCGGTTTTTATTTCTCCCGTTACAAACCCAGAAATTATTGTTTTTTCAGCTAAGGCAGAACTTTGAATCTGTTGTTTAATTTTAGTTTCATATTCAGGGTCTTGAGGATTAGAACCTGCTAAAATAAACTGAAAGTTTAATCCAGTTGCTAACACTTTTTCTAAAGCTGGAATTAATATATCTAGTCCTTTCTTGGGTTCAATTCGAGATAAAAATAAAATAATCGGAACATTTGGTTGTATTTTTAAATGGGATAAAATCGCTTCTGGTGTTTTTGTTAATTCGGGTAATGTTACTCCTAATGGGATGATTAAATCGTTGGTTTTAACTCCAAATCGTTCAGATATTCTCGCTTCTTCGTGACTGGTAAAATGGATAGCAGACGCTCCCGCAATATTAGGACGTTCTAATAACGCTGCATAGAGTTTTTTTAACTGTTTTTTCTTGTTTAAATCGGCGGGGTCAAGGGTTCCTAATGGTCGTAAAATATAAGGTAATTTTTGAGAACGAGCGACGGTTGCAGCGGCTGAACTAACAGGAGAAAATAAAGCATGAATATGGGCTAAATCATATTCGGAAGCGTGTGTTTTTAACCAGTTTAATAAATCTAAAGAAAATTTATAACGACGAAAGGGAGAACAGGGAAAATAGCGAACTTGATAACCATTTTCATTAACAGGTTGATCTAAAGGAACATCTAAGGGGGCTTGACCGCTATCTCCGTTTGCATTTGTGGTTAAAATAGTGACGTCAATTCCCAGTTTAGCTAATGCAGTAGAAAGACCCCGTACCATTTGACTAGGGCCACCATAAACTAAAGAAATTGAAGGAATAATTTGTAAAATTTTCATAATCAGTTAACAGTTAATTATTAATAGTATTCAGTCATCAGTCAGAAGCGATTCATTAATCATAACTCGTAGCTACTGACTGATAACAGATCAACTCTTACACTAATAACTGATTACTGATAACTGATTATAGCAATGGCATCGGGAATTTCTTTTTCCACTCGTCGTAACCGAGGCATCCGATAGGCAACTAGAACAGCCACAATATTGAGAATACCAATTAACATAAATAATAACCCAGTTCCTCGTCCGGCTCCGACTCCGATAATTTTGCCAATACTATCGGCTAAAAATCCATCGGGTTTCATCATCGGTTCTAAAACTCGATCTGCTAATGGCCCAACGGTGATATGAGATAAGATTAACAGCGATCGCTCGACAATACTTTGTAGGGAAAAAATGCGTCCTTGTAACTCAAAAGGAACTTTAGATTGCCAAATGGTGTGATTACTACTCACAATAAAAGGACGAGCAAATAAATAGCCAAATCCTCCAATTCCTGCTAAAATAACGGAAGGTTTAAACCCTCCTAAACACAGGCATAAACC